>CALUQA010000152.1 GCA_944322775.1 uncultured Elusimicrobiales bacterium | reverse complement strand
TTCTACATTGACATTATCTTTAAATAGGGATTCCAACACCTGCACTTCACTTTTTAAAGAAGCCTGTTCCTGCAAGGCATTATCCAACGATTGCTGCAGCATTTGCTGCTTGTTTTTGCCTTCAGCCAAACGCTGGGCATTAATCGCCTGTTGTTTGGTTAAGCCTTTAACTTTATTATTTAAAAAATTAATTTGTTTATCTTTTTCAGCCAGCATTTGGCGCAGAGGTTCTTTGCGCAGGGTTGCATTTTCTTGTTTTAAAGCGATGTTTTCATTTTTCATGCGGCTGTAATAGCTTTTTTGGGCCAAATACACAATCGTCGGAACAGCCACCAAACCGCCCACAACTAAGCCCAGTTCTTGAGCGTTTAAATATTTTTTGGCTGCCTGTTGGGCACGGTTTCTGGATTGGGCAACAGAAGAGTCTTGGGCAAAAACGGCACTGCTCTGTCCCAGCAGGACACACACTAGTAGCATAGACAAACACTTGCGAATCATATCTCGTTTCTCCTGGGAAGATAATGTATATAGGTTTATTTTAAAATTTAGTCCAGACCCAAACAAGAGTCCTAAGGCCTACATGCCATATAGGCCCATAGACACATAAAAAACCCCGCCTTAAAATAGGCGGGGTTAAAAACACATATGTTTTATTTAGCTTCCGGGGCCGGCGGGGGCGGCAGCGGGGCACCGTCAGGGCCTTCCATCATCGGAGCCGGCGGAAGCGGTTCTCCATCGGGGCCTACGGCAGGGCCGGCAGGCGGAAACGGGCCTTTGGGCATGCGACCGGCGCCACGAAGGGCTTCTTCCAAGTCGCCGTCTTCGGCAATGACTCTGTCGGTCATTTTATTGACCCACGCTTCTTTAGCCTCCGGGGCTTCTTCTTTGGCCAAGCCTTCTTTCATGCGGGCCAAGCGCTGTTCAAATTCCTGCAGTTTTTCGGCGCGGAAAGAAATTTGTTCCTGGCGCACCTGTTCCAGCACTTCGCCGATATCTTTGCGCAAAGAAGCTTGTTTTTTGCTGCCCTCTTTGGCTTTTTTATAGTCCTTTACCAATTTTTCCAATTTTTCTTCATTGGCACGGGCTGCAGCCTTGCGGGCTTTGCGCTGGGCTTTTTCTTTGTCGCGTTTGGCTTTGAGTTCGGCTTTAACTTCCGGGTTCAAAGCGGGGCCTTTCTTCGCCCTCATTTCAGCGCGAGGGGCTTTGGGTTTGGGGCAATTGTCACCTTCGCATTTCGGCGCGGCAAAAACCGGAGCGCAAAACGCCAGCAACGTTGCCAAAACTAACAGTTTTTTCATGTTTCCTCCTTTAGAACTCCTCTTCAAATGCTTCAAAATCCATAACAAAATTATTGTATTCTTCATCTGCTTCGGCAGAAATATAGGCCATAAAATCGTCGTTTGTATCGCTCAAAGCAGAAACTGAAGGCCCCATGCGCCAAAAGAAACCGCCTATTCCCAGCAAAAGTACCAAGGCCAAGGCCGGCTTAAACACCCAACTCCAGCGGTGGGCAGGGCGCGCCTGGACAAGCACCCGTTCGGTAAGGGCCTGCGGGGCAGCGGGGGGGACTAAAGCCGCTTGCATTTGCTGCATAAAAGAAATTTCCTGCTGACAGTGCTTGCAATGCTGCAAATGTTGTTTAAACGCGGCGGCCTGCTGCGGCTCCATCTCGCCGTAGAAATACAGCGCCAAATTTTCACATTCTTTGTTCATATTACGCCTCGTCTCTTAACATTTTTTGCATTTTTTGTATACCGCGGTGGTGGTCTGCCAACACCGTGCCTAATGGCCGGTTAAGCAGCTGTGCCGCTTCGCGGAACGTCATATACTGTTTTAAATAAATAATTTCCCTTTGGGAGGGGGGCAAACGCAAGGACGCTTCCTGTATGCGCCGGCCCAGCTCCGCCTGTTCCATCTTTTCCAACGGGGAAGGGTCGTCCCCCTGCACTTCGTCATGCAGATAAGGGTTGCCTTCTTCGTCGGTATCGTCTAAAGAGCACACGCCGTCTTTGTCCCGAAAATAATTAAACACCCGGTTGCGCGCAGCCGTAAAAAGATAACTTTTTAATTTTCCTTCGCTGCGATACTGGCCTATGCGGCGGTAAAAATTTAAAAATACTTCCTGAAAAATGTCTCCCGCCGCTCCTTCGTCGCGCACCATGACCAAAATATATTGGTACAGCGTGTTCTTGTAGCGGTACACCAACTCGTTAAAACACTGTTCGTCGCCGTTTTGAAAACCGACTACCAATTCATCATCACTCAGTTCCTTCATGCCATCCCCACTCCTATATAACCCGGCCCCTGTCTTTTTTATTGCAATTATTTTTATCCCGGCCCGCCAGCCGTGCAGACAAAATACGGGTGCGGAAGCTGCCTCTATACAGGCAAACCGCCGCACCCGCAGAATTATTCGTAACGCAAAGCGTAAATAGGTGTCAGTTTAGAAGCTTTATAAGCCGGATAGTATCCAAAGAAAATACCCGTCGCGGCAGAAAAGCCAAACGATACAAAAATAGCCGTAACGTTAAGCGTGGCCGGAATGGTGGTGCTGTTGGCGGCCACTATCAGCGTGGCGGCAATGCCTAACGCCACCCCTATCAACCCGCCAATGCAGGAAAGCGTCACCGCTTCCACCAAAAACTGCAGGCGAATATCGGCGCTGGTGGCGCCGATGGCCATACGAATGCCGATTTCGCGCGTGCGTTCCGTCACAGACACCAGCATAATGTTCATAACCCCAATACCACCCACCAGCAAAGACACCGCACCAATGACACCCAGCAAAATGCCCATGGTTTTTCCGGCGCTTTTTGCTTCTTCCACAAAAGAGGCGAAGTCGTCAATCTGGAAGTCATCGGCCTTAAGCGGGTGAATTTTGTGCGTATTGCGCACGGCATTGGTAATGGCTTCTTTGGTTTGTTCTATTTGGTTAAAATCCTTCACGCGGATAATCACGCGGTCCAAGGCGCGGCGGTCGGACTTAGACCAGCCGGCATTCATTTTTACTTTGCCGGTGGTGTAGGGAATCAAAGCCCCTTCGTCCATATCAAAGCCAAAACCGCCCTGGCCGTTCTTTTTCATCACGCCGATAACCTTAAAAGGAATATCTTCAAAAATAACTGTTTTGCCCACGGCGTCCACATCGTTAAAAATGGTTTGCGCCGCCGTGGCACCCAAAATGGCCACTTGGGCGTAATCGGACACTTCTTTTTCGGTAAATTCACGGCCGGCGTCCAATTCCCAGTCGTAGGTTTTAAAAATATCCGTATCCGTGGCCAGCACGTCCACCGACGTGGACGTATAGCCGTATTGCACCGTAAAGCCGGAGCTGATATACGGCGCAGCCGCTTCCACGCCCGAAAGGCGGCGTATGGCGCGCACGTCGTCCATGGTTACTTCTTTGGGGGAAGAAATGCTTTCGTCCAAATCCCACGGCTGACGCAAAAAGAGCACATTGGTGCCAAAGCGGGAAAAACGCTCCGTCATTTCCTGCTGGGTGCCAGAGCCGACGGCCAGCATGGTAATCACGGCCGCCACACCGATAACAATGCCCAAGCTGGTCAGGGCAGAGCGCATTTTGTTGGCAAAAATAGCCTTGACCGAAATGCGAAAAACGGAAATAAGCGTGTCCATCATTTTTTCACCTCGTCGCTTACTTTTTGGCCGTCCCTAAAGGTAATCAGGCGGCCGGCATATTCGGCAATATCTGGCTCGTGGCTAATCAAAATAATGGTTTTGCCCATTCCTTTATTGAGTTTGGTAAAAGGATCCATTACTTCAATACTCATTTTGGTGTCCAAGTTACCGGTCGGCTCGTCGGCAAAAATGATGGGCGCGTCGCACACCAAGCTGCGCGCGATGGCCACACGCTGCTGCTGCCCGCCGGAAAGCTGATTGGGCATGTGAAAGGCGCGCTTTTCAAGCCCGACGGCCTTTAAAGCGGCCAATGCCTTTTCGCGCCGCAAATGGGAAGGCGTGTGGTTATACACCATGGGCAGTTCCACATTTTCCACCGCCGTCGTGCGGCTGATGAGGTTAAACCCCTGGAACACAAAGCCGATTTTGCGGTTGCGCACGCCGGCCAGCTTGGAAAGGTCCGTGGCCGTCACGTCAATGCCGTCCAAAATATATTTGCCTTTGGTGGGTTTGTCCAAACAACCCAAAATGTTCATAAACGTGGACTTGCCGCTGCCGGAAGGGCCCATTACGGCCACAAATTCCCCGCGCTCTATGGACACACTAACCCCTTGCAAGGCGTGCACTTCCACGTCGCCCACCACATAGGTTTTATACAGGTTGGTGGTTTCAATCAGGCTCATGCTTATCTTCTCCGTCCCGGTCCGCGGGGGCGCATATCGTTGATGACAGAGGAAATCTGCCCTCTTTCGGCAATGACCACTTTGTCGCCTTCTTTTAAATCGCCCTGGGTGATTTCCGTCACCTTTTCGGCAATAATGCCAATGGTTACGTCTACGCGGTGGGGCTGCTGCGCTCCGTCTTGCAGCACCCAAACGCCGGTTTTGTCATACTTAGTTTTGTTGAAAGAAGGGGCAAAACGCAACGCTTCGTTGGGCACCAGCAAAACGCCCTGTTTGTCGGTGGTTTTGATGGTAATGGTGGCCGTCATACCGGGCATAAATTTGCCTTCGGTATTGTCCACGTCTATCACCACGGTTTAGGTGGTGGAAGAAC
>CALUQA010000151.1 GCA_944322775.1 uncultured Elusimicrobiales bacterium | reverse complement strand
AGCGGTATCAACGTTTTTTGCCAACTCGCTGGATTTTGCCTCGGGCGATATGTTTGACTACTTGTGTGATCAAGGGTTCCGCTCCAACAACCTGTTTACCAAGCAGGCCTTGGCAGAAGCCAAACGGCTGGGCCGCATGGATATATGGCAATACATTATGCAAAACAAGCCGGAATTGTTGGGCACGACCCCGAGCTATATAAGCCAGGCGGATTATCAAGCTTTGTTAAAAGCGGCGCAAGCGGGGCCGAACACGCTGCTCTATGAAGTGTTGGAAAAGAAATTGCTAGGCCAGGTGAGCACGTCTGCGCAGGCAAAGCGCGTGCGGGAAAAATTAAGCCAGGCGCTGAAGGATAAAATTGCGTCTTTGGGTGGCAATTTGCAGCCGGCGGATACGCTGGGGGATAGCCGCATGGATAAAGCGGTAGCCAAAAAGCAGAGCCAATTAAAGAAGGCGGAAGCTGCAGCCGCAGCAAAGGCCGCCGCACAAGCAGCTGCGGAAGCTGAAGCAGAAAAGGTCCGTCAAGAAAGAGAAATTTTAAAGAAAGA
Source organism: uncultured Elusimicrobiales bacterium (assembly GCA_944322775.1). Lineage (GTDB taxonomy): Bacteria > Elusimicrobiota > Elusimicrobia > Elusimicrobiales > Elusimicrobiaceae > Avelusimicrobium. The sequence goes on along the minus strand of CALUQA010000151.1, from coordinate 3,636 downwards.
AGATTATAATGAATATGCCAAACAGGTGAGCAAAGAGGAATTGGCCAAACTGGGCGAACAGATTCCTGTATTGAAAGAATGGATTGATAGGACGTTTGATGACGAGTTCTTCCAAAACTACAACTTAGGCTATTTGGCTGTGCGAACAGACAGCCATCGTGCATACTATGTGAAACTGAAAAATGGTCAGAAGGTTGATTTAGGATATGGGAAGTATTATGGTGTGTTTATTACCAAAATTCCTACCTCCAATGCATGTTCGCAGACAAGCCAAGGATATGTATTGCGGGAAGCCGATGGCAAAATAAAGGATACACAATCAGTAGGAAATACGTATATAAGTACTTTTTTGACTAGCGACGACTACTATTATGGGTACATAACTTTTAAATCAGAGGCCTTAGATGAAGTAATGCAAAGTCGGCCGCAGGTAACATCTGAGGAGCGAGAAGCCTATAAAGCCCAGGTGAAGCAGAAACTGGTGCAAAACATCAAGGACCAGCTGGCAAGCCGCATGATGCCCGCTTTGCGTGAAAAGGTGGGGCCTGCCTTACCCAATTATATACAAGAGAAAGTAAATGAACAGCTGGCTTCAGATCCGACAAATTTGTTGTATGTGATTGTCGATTCTTTCCCTGGGGCTACAAAAGCTGTGATAAACGGGAAGACCTATAAGCAGGAAGGCGGTAAGTGGTATGTTGTATCTTTGGGAGACAACGTCGCTTATGTTGTGTGTGAGAAAGATGGAAAGATTGTAGTTGATCTGCCATATACCACGGGTGAAAAAAAGTTTTATATTCACTCTGCGGTAAATACACTTTCCCTTGGACTGGTGGGCCATCTTATCCCTGCAACCAAAGAGGAGTTGTTCCGTGACGACTACAGCTATCTACGAAATCGCTATCAGCGGAAACTAAACGAAATGCGCGATTAGGACGCTGCGCATAGAGCTAAAAAATTGCAACAAAAACCCCGCCTTTTCCGGCGGGGTTTTTATTGTTTACAAACTTTAGGTGCTTTTGGGTGAATCGGCAGGGTAAAAAAGTAAATGGGTATGTATACAACACTTAAAATTTGACAGAAATATCTTTCTGTTTATGTCCGCCGTATCCCGTGCCGATATGGCGGCCGATAGCGTGCAGTTTTTGCTCCAGCGTCAGGCGCAGGTTTTGCGGGGCTTGTGCCGCCGCGGCCTTGCCCGGATAAAGGGCATAATTTTGCCGTTCTTCCCCCTCCGTTACATTGGGCATAACCACATTGGCCCCGCTTTGCAGGGCTTGCAGGCGGCCGTCTTGCTGGAGGGCTTCCATAGCGGTGGTGGCGGGTATGTTAATATCAGGCAGCAAAAGGCGCGTAAGCGCCATTACCTTAAGCGCCGGGCGTAACAGCGGGCGCGGCGCGTGTGCCAGCGGGGTATTGGGGCATGGGATAAAAGGCCCCAGGCCTATCATATCCGGCTGAAAACGTTTAAAAAATAAAAGGTCTTTTGCCAAAGAATCTTCCGTCTGCCCCGGCAATCCGACCAGTATGCCGGTGCCTACCTCGTAACCTAGGCGTTTTAAATCGTCCAAACAGCGCAGGCGGTTATCAAAGCTCATGCCCGGATTATATTTTTCGTAAAGGGGCCTGTCGGTGGTTTCTATGCGCAATAAATAGCGGTCCGCACCGGCTTGCTTAAAGGCCTTATAGTCTTCAAAGGGTCTTTCCCCCAGGCTTAACGTAATGGCCAGATCCAGCGCTTTTATGCGCCTAAGCAGCGGCACCAGCCGTTCTGCGGTAAAAAACGGGTCTTCCCCCCCTTGCAACACAACGGTTTTATAGCCCCACAGCGCGGCTTTTTGCGCCAGGGGGTATATTTGCTCTTCCGTCATGCGGTAGCGCTTTACCGTGGCATTTTGGGCTTGCAAACCGCAATAGGAACAATTGTTGCGGCAAATGTTGGTAAACTCAATCAGGGCGCGCAAATGCACCGCGTTGCCCACATAGGCCTCTCGGACGGCGTCTGCCGCGTTAAAAAGGGCTTGGTCAATATGCGGGTCCTTAAGCAGCTGCAGCAGCTGCTCTTCTGTCAGCGTATGGTGCTGGCGGGCCTGTGCGATAAGCGAAAGACTGTCCATGTAAATAGTGTATAAAAAAACCCCTGTCGGTTAACAGGGGTTTTAAAGTTATTGGGCGGCTTGTGGCGCCTTTAAGGAATCCAACAAGTTTTTAGAGTCCGATATCGTTGGTTCCAGCGTTTTGGTTACCGTATTGTAATTAAAGCGATACGGGATTTTGAAGCTTTGCGGATTCTCGGGCGGAACTTTGACCAAGATGGAGTAGTTGTCCGGTTCCACGGCCGTGGTGATGGTCCATTCAATCAGGTTCTGGGCCGCCGGGTGGCGGGAGTTGATTAATTGTTCCAGCGTTTGGCCGTTGACCATCGGGAAGTTCTTTACTTCCGTCAAAATGGCGTCCATCATGGCGTTGGGGTTTTGCCCGGGCTGCATTTGGCCCATTTGACCGGGCATCATTTGCCCTTGCTGTGCAGGCAGGGCGCCGGGCTGCATTTGTCCTTGTGCATTGGGAACATAGCCGGGCTGCTGCATGGCAGACTGCTGTGTCGGCTGCGTGTTGGGCAAAGCCGGCGTATCGGGCTGGGTGCCCAGCATTTCATTTAATTGCTCGTCCTGCATTTGGGAAGCCGCCGGCGTTTGCGATTTAATAAAGTTAAACTGATCAGGCAGCAGCTCCAAATAAGCCAGCATGACGTAAATCAAAATCAAAATGACTACAGAGGCTAATGTGCCAAAGACCATTTTGGTTAATTTTTTATTGCCGGGTTTAACGTCTGCGGCTTTTAAATCGTGCTGGGCATTAATGTCCGCCAAGTCCGATTCGGACAAATCTAATCTGTTGGAATCGGCCGGTTCATGCACCATCGGCACGGTTTTGATGTCCATGGTGGCGCCGCGTTTGGTTTTAATGGTGTTTTCCAACACGACTTTGGACATTGTCAAATCCGCTTGGTTAGGCGTTTGCGAGGGCACAATTTCTTCCACGGCTTCGTTTAAAGGCTGCACTTGCACCGTAGAAGGTTTTTCTTTATTTTCGGCTTCGGTCTGTGCCGCTTCGGCAGAGCCGGGCACTGCGCCATAGGCCTTCGGAATGGCATTGGTAGACGGATTTGCCTGAGCGGGCGGAATAAAGTCAGAAATTAAATAAGTAGAACCTTCTTTTAATTCCACTTCCGTCATGTCGTTGGGATTATAGAACCCTTTGCCTTCCGGTAAGGACGCAGTTTGCTCCATAGGGGCTACCACTTCTTCTTCTTTTTCTGCGGCCGGTTGTTCTTCTTGCGGAATAGGGAAATCCGACGCAGGCGTATTGTGTTCGGTAAAGGCTTCGTCCAAGTCTGCTTGAGAAATCAAGCCGTCCCCTTCTTCTTGTGCTTCTACTTTTTTGCCGGGGACCAACTCTTTAATGGTTTCAGTAACTTCCTGCTGGGCTTTATTTTGCTCTTCCGTAGGGTCCATGGGCGTCAATTCGTCAGACACGGACGGAATGTTTTGGGCCGCTTGTGCAGGTTCTTGCTGCGGCTGCTGTGCGGCAGGTTGCTCGGCAGGTTCTTCATTAACAATAGAGAGTTGCGGATGG
>CALUQA010000150.1 GCA_944322775.1 uncultured Elusimicrobiales bacterium | reverse complement strand
CTTGGGCTTTGGCTTCTTTTTCCGGCCGTACGCGCGCGGAACCAAAGCAAACAATGCTTTGCGTGATGTTCATAGCCTGCAAATAAATTTCAGGTTTCATCACTTCCAGCTCAATACGCACCGGACGCATGACCGGTTTATTTAACAGTTCAATGTCTTCGTAGGCACGAATGTAGGAACCTTCGTGCTCAATGCATTTCACTCTTTCTTTCTTAGCGGGTTTTTTCATGGTGTTTGCTCCAGTTCAGGATTTCTTCGGCCATTTTTTCAGGCGTCAGTCCCAGTTGTTCATAGAGTTGACCTACTTTTCCATGTTCTACAAATTCGTCAGGCAGGCCCAAACGCAGCAGGTGGAAGGGCTTTTCCTGCCCGGTTAAATATTCCGCCACGGCAGAACCAAAACCGCCGCAGAGGGCATTGTCTTCCACCGTAATAATGCGGGGGGATACTTTTAAGGCTTCGTCCAAAATTTCCGTATCCAGCGGTTTTACAAAGCGCGCGTTGATGACGCCTGCGTCTATGCCTTTGGCTTTTAAAAGTTCGGCCGTTTCCAAAGCCGGGTGGACGCGGTTGCCGATGGCCACAATGGTTAAATCTTTGCCTTTTTTAAGCCACTGACCTTTGCCGATGGGCAAGTCTTTCAGTTCCTCGTCTATGGGCACGTTAAAGCCGGCCCCGCGCGGGTAGCGCAGCACAAAAGGTTTGCCGCTATCTAAAGCGGTTTTAAGCAGGTGCCCCAGTTCGTTTTCATCAGCCGGGGCGGCAATAATCAGGTTGGGTGTACTGCGCAGAAAACTTAAATCAAAAGCGCCGTGGTGCGTCGGGCCGTCTTCGCCCACCAAACCGGCACGGTCCAAAGCAAACACAACGGGCAGATTTTGGAGTGCAATATCGTGCACAATTTGGTCGTAGCAACGCTGCGCAAAAGAAGAATAAACCGCCACCACTGGTTTTAGGCCTTCGGCCGCCAAACCGGCGGCAAAGGTGGCGGCGTGTTCTTCGGCAATGCCTACATCAAAGAAACGCTGCGGGAAGGTGTGGCGGAACTCGTCCAAGCCTGTGCCCTCGGGCATGGCGGCGGTGATGGCGTTGATTTTTTTGTCGGCTTTGGCCAGTTTAATCATCGCGTCGGAAAATGCCTTGGTGAAGGTAATGCGGTCGCTTTTGCCGATAGTGTCGCCGGTGTCGGCGTCAAACATGCCCACGCCGTGAAATTTGGTCGGTTTTTCTTCCGCCGGCGTATAGCCTTTGCCCTTTTTGGTGACCACGTGCAGCAGTACGGGGCCTTTTACGTTTTTAACGTGTTCCAGCACGTCCACCATGGCCTCAATATCGTTGCCGTTGACGGGGCCGAAATAGCGGAAGCCCATTTCTTCAAAAATCGTTCCCGGGAACAGAATGGAACGGGCACGTTTGGCCAGCTTGGCGGCATTGTTGCCCAGTTCGTCAAAGCGTTTTAAAAAGTTGGTGGCTTTTTCTTCCGCCAGCTGCACATATTTTTTGGTCAGCAGTTTGGTTAAAAACTGTCCCAATGCGCCGACGCGTTTGGAAATGAACATCTGGTTATCGTTTAAAATCACCAACATGTCCGTAGCCAAAAGGCCCGCGTTTTGCATGGCTTCATAGGCCATGCCGCCGGTCAAGGCGCCGTCTGCCACGACGGCCACCACTTTTGCGTCGGATTTTTTTTGGTCACGCGCAATGGCCATGCCCAGCGCAGCCGACAAAGCCGTGCTGGCGTGTCCCACGCCAAATTCATCGTATTTGCTTTCGCTGCGTTTGGGAAAGCCGCTCAAGCCGCCTTTGGTGCGAATGGTGGAAAACTTGCCTTGCCGCCCCGTCAAAAGTTTATGCGCATAAGCTTGGTGGCCCGTGTCAAAAACCAGTTTGTCTTTGGGCGTGTCAAACACATAATGCAAGGCGGTAATAATTTCCACCGCGCCCAAGCTGGAGCCCAAATGGCCCCCGTTTTTGCTGGTCGTTTTGATAATTTCTTCACGGATTTCCTGACAGAGCTGCGGCAACAGTTCTCTTTTAATGTTGCGCAAATCTGCCGGGGTTTTGACGGTTGGCAATACTTTCATTCTTACTCCTTAATACGTGCGTGTCTTAAAAAATTCGGCCATGGCATACAACGGGGCCAGGTTTTTGCGTTTTACGTTTTTGAGGCTGTCCAACGCCTTTTGGGCTTTGGCAATCAGCAGCTGGGCATGCTTGCGGCTGCCTTCCAAACCAAAGAGGCTTACGAAGGTCAGCTTGCCGTTTTGCGTGTCGCTGTTGGATTTGCCCAATTGCTTGGCCGAGGCGGTTACGTCCAAAATATCGTCCACAATTTGGAACACCAGCCCGATGCAGTCGGCATATTTTTGAATATGTTTTAAATCGGCCCCTTTGGCGCCGGCCAGCAAGGCACCCGTTTCCACGCTGGCGCGGATTAAAGCGCCGGTTTTGTTGGCGTGGATATACAAAAGCACCGTTTCAGGCGTGGTTTCCTGCACGGTGGGGGGAAGCAAAAAGTAGCGCAGGCTTTTGTCGGCCAGCTTTTTGGAAACTTTTTTGATTTTTTCGGCCCGCACGCTGGACGCGTCCTGCGTGCCCATACCTTCGGCATATACGTCGGAGGTTTGGCCGCCTACCATGCCGGAAGCGCCGGCGCGGTGGGCAAAATTCTGCAAAGCGTTTAACGTGTTTTCGGCACCGATGGATTTGATTTTGCCGTTTTGGGCAAACACTTCAAACACATAGGTCAGCAAAGCGTCGCCGGCCAGCAGGGCCAGGTCTTCGCCGAACACTTTGTGGTTGGTGGGTTTGCCGCGGCGCAGGTCGTCGTTATCCATGCAGGGCAAATCATCATGGATTAAAGAATAGGTGTGCAGCATTTCCAGCGCGCAGGCGGCGGGCATAACGTCGGCCGCTTTTTTGCCGAATGCTTCGGCGGTGGCCATGGCCAAAATGGGGCGCACGCGTTTGCCGCCGGCCTGGAGGGAATAGTCCATGGCGTCGGTCAAAATTTTGGGTGAGTTGGGAATTTTGGCAATAAATTTGGAAAGGTTTTTTTCTACCAATTTGGCGCGTTCTTTTAGGTAAGCGTCAAAGTCCAGCGTTTGTTTGTTTTGTGCGGCACGGACGGATTTTGTCATAATCACCTCTAAAAGGGTATTTCCTTTATTATACATTAATGCTTGCGGCAGATACAGAGCAGAAAGCACCCCGTAAAATATATAATAAACATATGGTAAAACTGAACAGACCTCACATTGGTATTTTCGGACGTATGAACGCGGGCAAAAGTTCGCTGGTTAACGTGCTTAGCCAGCAGGACACCGCCGTGGTGGCCGCCGTGCCCGGCACGACGACAGACCCTGTCAAAAAGATTATGGAAATTTTGGGTATCGGCCCCGTGACGCTCATTGACACGGCCGGGCTGGACGATACCTCCGAGCTGGGGCCCCAGCGCGTGGCCAAAACGCAGGAAGTGCTAAACCAGGTCAATTTGGCGCTGATTGTTTTTGCGCAGGATTTCGGTTCTTACGAAAAAGACCTGGCCGCTTTGTGCCGCCAGCGCGGCGTGCCGTTTTTCTTTGTACACAACAAAAGTGATTTATACCCCGCCGCCCCCAAAGAGCTGGAAGGGGCGGAAGTGGTGGAATTTTCCTGCCTGGATAACAACAATAAACCGCTGCTTGCCGCTATTGCCAAACATATGCCCAAAAGCGCCTATGCGCACGACGACGTGTTTGGCGGCTTTGTAAAAGCAGGCGATGAGGTGGTGCTGGTTATGCCCATAGACGCTTCCGCGCCGGAAGGGCGGCTTATTTTGCCGCAGGTGCAGGCCATGCGCAGCCTGCTTGATTTGCATGCCATCGGCATTGGTGTGCAGCCGGCAGAGCTGCCCCTGTGGCTTGCCAAACATACGCCCAAGCTGGTGGTGACGGATTCGCAGGCGTTTAAACAAGTCAGTGCGGCTGTTCCGGCGCATATCCCGCTGACCAGCTTTAGCATTTTGTTTTCCCGCTTGAAGGGTGATTTTGATTTGTTCCTGCAAAGTACGCCCAAAATTGACGATTTGCAGGACGGCGACCGCGTGCTTATTTTGGAGTCCTGCTCCCACAGCGTGAATAAATGCGACGATATCGGCCGCGTCAAAATACCGGCATGGCTGCAAAAAAAGACGGGCAAAAAACTGCATTTTGACGTGCTGGCCAGCTTAGACCCGCTGCCGAAAGATTTGTCCGTTTATCGTTTGGCCGTGCAGTGCGGCGGCTGTATGGTCACGCGCGTGCAGGTATTAAACCGCGTGCACCGCTTGGCCCAGGCCGGCGTGCCGGTAAGCAACTATGGCATGACTATTGCCTGGTGTAACGGTATTTTTGACCGCGTGACGGAAATATTTAAGCGTTAAGCGGCTTGAAAAATAAGCCCGGGCCTCTATACTATAAAGGGAGAAGAATATGAAACAGTTAACCGCTTTGTTTATGTTCGTTTTGCTGTCGGCTTATGTGCAGGCCGCTCCGGTTACGACGGCGGTGGTCAATCGTCCGACTACGATGGCCACTGTCAGCCGTCCAACCACCACGGCTATCGTTAATAGACCGACCACGACGGCGGTAGTCAATCGCCCGACCACGGTTGTGCCCGTGTTGCGCCCAGTGACTACTGCGGTGGTGGAGCGACCGGTCACCACGGCTACCGTGTCTCACCCGACTACACAGGCAGTTGTCTCGCACCCGGGGGAAAGGGGCGTTTCTTATGTGCCTACCCCTGCGCCTGCCCCTGCGGCACCGGCTGCCAAAGCGCAGTCTTCGGCCAGTAAGCCCACGTCCTCTTCTTCCGTCGGCAGTTATACGCCTTCTTATAAAAATGCCAAAGATTTAAAAGCAACGGGCGTGCCCCAAGCGGCCGATATGTTGAAGGCGGCTTCCGGCTTGGGTATGACAAACTCCGACTCGGCCCAAAAAGAAGCCGACGCCAAAGCGTTTAAGGTGGAAAAAGGCATGTCTACCCAAGTGAGCGAAGAAGACGTGCTGAAGAAAACTAAGCTGCCCGGCAATATTGACAGTATATTAAAACAACGCAATTTTGAAGAGGCCAAAGCGGCTGGCAAAAAATAAACCCTATCAACAAAAAACCCCGCGGTTTAGACGCGGGGTTTTTTGTTTGGGCGAAAAGTTAGTCGTCAAAGTCTGTTTCTTCGCCTTCCAGGTCGCGGGCAAAGTCACCCCATTGTTCGCGGGAGGCTTCTATTTTAAGTGAAAGGCCCGTGTCGGAATATTCGGCATAGGGCTTGTCGGCCAAGATGTTTTGGTCCAGTTTTATTTCCATAAAAAACGGCGTTTGGCCCGGCATTTCGCCGCGGCAGGCACAGCTCATGGCCGTTTTGGGCGCCATGAAAATGGACACTTTGGGCTCCAGCATAATCCAGTTGTCGGCCTGGCCGGTGGAAAGCACGTTTAAAATAAATGCGGAAAGATAGGGGGCCTGGGCGTCTTTAAGGGCGATAAACTTTTCGGCAAACTCGTCGGAAAACAGTGGCGTGTCTTTAAAATAAAGGCCGATTTCATACTCCACACAGGGTTCTTCGCTTCCGTCGTCATGCCAGCGTGACACGGGGCTGATGTCCAGTTCCAAACCTTCTTTACCGTATTTAATATGAGCCATGGGAAACCTCTTTGTTCAAAATATTTTTTATATTATGGCAAATTTTGCTTTTGGGAAGCAGGTTTTATTAAGGGCAGCCTTGTCTGGGTTGTGCTCAGCCTCCAAAAAGTTCTGCGTTGTGCTTGAAAGATAAACTTAACGGGAGAAAGAAACTTTAACGTCCTGTTTGTCGGCAAGCGCGGCCAAGCGCTGCGGGTTTGTAATGCGCCCCAGCGGGGTGTAGGAATAAGAAGATTTAAAATTTTTATAGAACAATACCAGGCAGTCGCTGCCAAAAAGCATAAGGTCTCCCGCGTGTATATGGCCTGGCGTGCGTGCCTCAGCAGGCAGGGGGGAAGAAAGATAATGGTATTTTTCATTTCCGTTCAGCTCTTGCATCGTCACGGTGAGCGGCAGGCGCTGCAGCAGGGCACGGGCCGAAGGATTGTCAAACAGTTGGGCGGTAAAGACATCGTTTCCTATTTGGATTTTCATAGTATAGGCAGTTGCGGGTTTTTGTGCCGCCGTGTTTACCGCTTGCGAATTTTCACAAGCGGCAAACAGGCAAACGGCGGCAAACGCCAAACCTAAAAGAGCGGTATGCAATTTCATTTTAAGTTGGTGCGGAAGAAAGCTTCTATTTTGTCAAACGGGATTTTTTGCATATTGTCATACAAATCCACGTGGTTGGCGCCGGGGATAATGAGCAGTTCTTTATTATCGCCGGTCAGCTTTTTAAAGGCGTCTTCACTAAAATAGCGGCTGTGGGCTTTTTCGCCGTGGATCATCAGCACCGGGTTGCGGATTTCGCTGCTGTAGGCCAAAATGGGCAGGTTCATCAAAGACAGCGAAGACGTCACCGTCCAGTTTCCGTTGGAGTTGATGGACCGCTTGTGAAAGCCGCGCGGGGTTTTATAATAGTGCCAATAGTCTTGCACAAACTGCGGCTCCTGCCCCGTCAGTTTTTCGGGCAAGCCCGGGGCCGGCGCATAGGTGCCGTTTTTATAATCCTGCGTGCGCTGGGCGTTTAACTGTTCTTTCTGGGTGTAGCGGGCATTGGCGTCCATGGCGTCAAAATATCCGTTGGCGGACACGCGCGTCATGTCGTACATGGTGGAAGTGACGGTGGCTTTAATGCGGGTGTCCATGGCGGCGGCGTTTAAGGCAAAACCGCCAAAACCGCAAATGCCCAAAATACCGATTTTGTCGGGGTCCACGTTTTTATAGTTGCTTAAAAAATCCACCGCGGCGCTGAAATCTTCCGTATTGATATCGGGCGAGGCCACATTGCGCGCAGGCCCCTTGCTTTCCCCGGTAAAAGACGGGTCAAATGCCAGCGTGACAAAGCCGCGTTCGGCCAACGTTTGCGCATACAGGCCGGAGGCCTGCTCCTTCACCGCGCCGAACGGGCCGGATATGGCCACGGCGGGCCGTTTTTCGTCTTTTTTCATGGATTTGGGCGTATACAAATCCCCGGCCAGGGTAATGCCAAAGCGGTTTTTAAAGGTTACCTTTTTGACGTTTACCCGGCTGCTTTTTTCAAAGGTTTTATCCCATTTTTTTGCATTTGCCATAGTTGCTCCTCCTGCCAAAAGCATGGCAGACAGCAGTGCTGTTAAAACTTTTTTCATATTATCCTCCTTTTTGGGGGCTATATTATTGTACAAGCTGGAGTGAACTCTAAGTCAAGCCCCGGCAGGGCTGGTACGATACACGAAGAGGAAAACAAAGGCGGCCCTCAAAAGGCCCTAAAATAAAAAAGCCGCGGCGCTGTGGCAGGCCGCGGCGGCAAAACTGGCGGAAGGGGAGGGATTCGAACCCTCGGTGGAGTTGCCCCCACATCAGTTTTCAAGACTGACGCCTTAAACCGCTCGGCCACCCTTCCATACGACGGTTATTCTATCAAACTATATGGTAGGGTGTCCAAAAAGCATTTTTAAAAAAAGGTGGCCTTTTTGGCTTGGTGTCAAGTATAAAATACCTAATCAAAAGGACATGACTTTTTACTAAGGCATA
>CALUQA010000149.1 GCA_944322775.1 uncultured Elusimicrobiales bacterium | reverse complement strand
ACCAAATCGCACACGCTGTGGCCTATAAAAATGTGGCATTCCTGCACGCGCGGCGTGTTGGGCCATTTGACCACAATGGGCAAGTCCACCACGTCTTTGATGGAGCCGCCGTCTTTACCCAGCAACGCTGCGGTGTAGCAGCCGCGCTGTTTGGCCAGTTCCAGGGCCAGCTGTACGTTTTTGCTGTTGCCGGAGGTGGAAATACCAATGACCACATCGCCTTTGCGGGCAAAGCCGTCTATCTGGCGGGAAAACACCACGTCATAGCCATAGTCATTGCCCACGGCCGTGACGGTGGAGGTGTTGGTGTTAAGCGCCAACGCCGGGAAGGATTTGCGTTCCTTTTTAAAGCGGCCCACAAATTCCGCCGCGATGTGTTGGGCGTCCCCTGCGCTGCCGCCGTTGCCCATCAAAATAACCTGGTTTCCGTTTTTAAAGGCTTTTACAATTTGGTCGGCCAGTTCTTGCACTTGGGCGCCCAAGTTTTGTTTTACGTAGGTTACTGCGGCAATTAATTCGTCGGCTTCTTTTTCAATAAACATACAGGCTCCGTTCTTCAAATTTTTTCCAAGGCGTCGGCGTTTATCCAGCCCTGCAGGCCCTGGGATTTAACGATTACGTCGTACCAATTGTCTTTGGCGTCCTGCACAATAAGCAGGTGCCCTTGGCCAATGTTGGCACTGGCCGGGAAATTGCTGCCCGGGCCGCTGCGCAGCTCGGCAATAGGTGCGGCCACCACGGCCAGGGGGGCTTTTTCTATTTTCACCCGCCAGCCGTACCACGCTGCCAGCACAACAAGTATGACCAAAACGCTTAAGGTCACTTTAGCAAAGCGGCGTTTAAGCAGCCATACACAGGCCAAAGAACAAAATAACCAAAGGCTCAGCAAAACCAAGCCTTTCAGTTCGGCTAAGCGCAAACCAAAAAACGTGCGGTGCATCACTTCCGGCATGCCGGCAGGCACCAAGCGTTCGCCGCTGTTTTGCAAAGCCATGGCCAGATTATGGCGTATGTCTTTGTCTCTGGGGGAGAGGCGGAAAGCGCGGTAATAGTTTGCCACGGCCAGCCCCAGGCTGCCCATTTTAAAATAGCAGTTTCCTATATTGTAATAAAGATGTGGGTCGTTTGGATAGTTCTGCAATAAATCTTCATACTCGCCCAAGGCGGCGGCAAACTTGCCGCTGCGGTACATTTCTTCGGCATTTTGCATGTCGGCCGCGGCCGCAGGCAACAACCACAAACAGCATAAACTTAAAGCCAAGAGCAGTTTTTTCATGCGCGGCCTCCTTTATCCATGTCTTTCATCAGTTCGGCGGCCTGGCGCGAAAGCTCTGCCGTGCCTTCTCCCTGCAAATCCACCGGCGCAAAGCGGGCGGCGTCTAAGCGCTGCCACAGCGTTTCAAAGCGTTTGACCAAAGGTTCGGGGCAGCCGCGTTTTTTAAGAGCGGCCGAAATGTTGCGCAGCGGCAGGCTGGCCGTGTGCACCCCGTAGCGAATGGCCAAATAAACCGACAGAGCCTCTGCCACGGCCTCTTCGCTCTGGGCGTTTTTAAGTTGAGCCCGGGCTTTGGAAAGGGCGCGTTTGCCGGCCAATGTCTTTTTATCCAGCAGCGCAAACACCGCGCAAAGCCCCAGCAGAGTAATAAATAAATAAGACACCAAATCCCACCGGGCCAGTGCGGCCAGGAAAGAGGTTTGCTCCGGGCTTACGTCTGATTTTAAATAGCGTATGTCTTGGCCAAGCTGCCTAAACCCGCCGCCCAAATCGGAATGGGCGCCAAAATCAAACCCGGTGTCTGCCTTGGAAGAGGGGAAAACCTCAACGGAAATGGGTTTGGTGCGTATGGTGCGGTAGTCATCTGCCTGCGGGTCATAATAAGACCAGCTCAACGCCGGAATGGTATACGTGCCGGAAGCCATGGGCACCAAAACGGTTTTAAAAATTTTATAGCTTTTCAGCGCTCCGTTGCTGGGCACCGTGCCGGAGTTGGACACCACGTCATAAATTTTAAACCCGGCAATATTGGCAATTTTTAAATCGGACGTCGGCTTTAAATTGCCCGGGCCGTTGACGTTTACCGTCAAATTGACGGCTTCACCGACTTCCACTTTGGTTCTGTCTACCGAGGCGGAAATAGTGTAGCCTTTGCCCACGGCCCCGTAAAAACTTTTGGGTTGACCCGCGGCCGGTACGTCGCGAATAGTGAGCGGCACCACATTGGAAGACACGGTTTGCGCTTCCTGCCCGACGGCGGCAAACATGCGGTCAAACACGGAAAGACCCAAATTGGTGGCCGGAATATAACGCACGGAAGCGGCCCCCGCTTCTGCTTTGCCGGGGGTAACGCCGGATATGGCGTAGCGTTTTTCCATATACAAATAAACTTTGCCGCCAATATTCTGCCGTCCTTCGGAGGTGGAAATTTCTTCCATAAACAGGTTGGAAATGGTGGGCGGCGTATAGGGGGCATTGTCTAAAAACGGGCGCGTATAATAAAAGCGCACCCCCAAGGTGGCGGTCTGGTTTACATAGGGGCGTTTATTGTCCACGGCGGCCACCATAAAGAAATCTTTATCCCCGTTGCGGGCGGCCAAATTATACAAATCCCGTTCCAGGGGCGGCATATTGGCCGGAGCCTGCTGAACAGGGGCCGCGGCTTTTTGGGCCGGAGCGGCCGACTTTTTAGAGGCAACCGCAGTTTGTTTGGGGGCCGAGCCGGTGCGGTAAATGGTAATGTCTATAGGGCCTGTTTTATAAATTTTATTGCCGTAACTTAAGGTAACAGGCCCTATGGTTGTTTTGCCCGGGAAGCGCGGCAACATGACATATTCAAACGTAGTAGTGGCATGAAAATTGACAATTTGCTTGGAAGAAGAGCGGGCATATACGTTAAAAGCCGGCAGGCTGGGCAGCTGCGGAGACACATTAGCCGTGGCGCCGTCTATAGTGACGGTGAGCACCAGTTCGTCTTCCATCGTAAGGCTGGTTTTGTTTACGGAAGCCGTCATGGTAATGCCGTTTAAATCCAGCGCGGCATGCAGTGCCAGCGGACACAATAAACACAAAGTAAGCAAAATACGTTTTAACATGTTACCAATCCTTTTCTACGCTGTTATCCTGCTGACGGTTGGAGGGGGCACTGGGGCGGTATTCGTTTTCTTTCGCCATAGACATCACCCTGTCGGCGGCGCTTTTATCCATTTGGTTTTGTTTATCCTGCTGGGGCTGGCGCTGCTGCGGGGCTTGGCCCTTGCCGTCGTTGTTTTGTTGGTTTTGATTGTCAGAACTTTGGTCTTGGTTGCTGTTGTTGTTCTGACTGTTATTTTGCTGTTGTTGCTGCTGCAAAATAAGCTGTAAATTATGTATGGCTTCTTTGTCTTCGGGGTCTTTTAAGATAGCCTCTTTATATGCTTCTATGGCTTTTTCTTTGTCGTCGGCGCGGTAATAGGCATTGCCCAGGTTATAGAGGGCGCTTTGCGTGTAATTGCCGTTCAGTTCGGCCGCTTTTTTATAGGCGTCTTGGGCTTGGGTATATTCGTTTAAGCGGTAATAGGCATTGCCGGCATTAAACAAAGCGCGCTGATCGTTGGGGTTATTTTTTAAAATTTCGTTATAGCTGTTAAGCGCAGAGCCGTATTTTTGGTCATTGTAAAATTTGCCGCCTTGGCGCAACTGCCCCCGCACGCCGGCTTGCGCCGCCGCACAGCAAAAAACCAAAAGCAATAAAAAGCCAATTTTACGCATCAGTTTATTTTACCTTTTTTCCTCGGGTTGCGCCGCGTCGCTTTGGCGCGCTTTATAAGGCAAAGCCAGCCACACAAGCAGACAAAGCACGGCCAAGAAAAGCGGTATTTGATAGCGGTTCTTATAGCGCGCGCGTGAAGAAGCGGCACTGCGGCTTCTGTCCAAATCTTTCACGCTTTCTTCCACCTTGGCCGCCACTTGGGCCGGGGTGGTGTATTTGATATACACCCCTTGGGTGGCAGCCGCCAGGGCAGCCAGGCTTTGCTCGTCTAATTTGCTGACGACGGTTTTGCCTTCTTTGTCTTTTTTATATTCCAGCACTTTGCCCGACACGTCGGTGCGCTGGGGGATCAGCTCCCCTTGCGGCGTGCCGATGCCAATGGCAATAATGCGTATGCCTTCCTGCTGGGCAATGTCCTGCGCTTGTTTTAATTCTTCGGGGGAGTGGTCTTTCCCGTCGGTTAAAATAATCAATGCTTTTTTGCCCGGGTATTTGGCCAGCATATGGGCCGCCAGTTTGACGGGGGCCGCCAAAGACGTGCCCGGCACGGGCAGCATGTCCGCCTGCAAAGAGGAAACAAAATATTTCAAAGCGTCTTCATCGGTGGTAATGGGGCACTGAATATAGGCTTGCGAGGTGAAAGCAATCAGCCCGATACGCTCGTCCTGCAAATGGGTGATAAGCATGCGCAGCATGTTTTTGGCGCTGTCCAGCCGGTCGGGGTGCACGTCGCGCGCCCGCATAGAGGCAGACACGTCCACCGCAATGACCGCCTGGGCAAAATCCCCTTCCGCACGCACAATTTCCAGCCCCCATTGCGGGCGGGCCAGCGCGGCAAAGGCCAGCACCACACCGGCAAACAGCAGCAGGTTTTTTAATGTGTGCAGTTTGTCGCCGCCGCCGGTCAAACGGGCAAAAGCGTCCGGCGCAAACAGCGCATGGGTAATGCTGCGTTTTATTTTGCCGCCCAGCCAAAACACCAGCCCAAGCAGGGCCAGCACGGCCAAGGCATATAGAAAATAAATAGGCTGTTCAAATAATTGCATATTACGGCACCCTGATAAAAATTAATTTTTCAAGCACCAGCCCCGCCAGCAACAGAAACAGCCCCGCCAGCAGGAACGGGCGGTAGACGTCATTTTGGCTTACGCGGGCGGCTTGGGTGAAATCGGTTTTTTCCAAATCGTTGATTTCATCGTAAATGTTTTGCAGTTCCAGTTCGTTTTTGGCGCGGTAGAATTTGCCGCCGGTCGCTTTGGCAATTTCCATCAGCAGGCCTTCGTCAATTTCGTCTTCCTGACTGGAAAATATGGTCGTGCCCGGAGGGCTGGCCGTGGCGATGGTGTACACTTTAATGCCGTAGGCCGCGGCCGCTTTGGCCGCCAGCAGGGGGTCTAAAGCGCCGGCATTGTTGGAGCCGTCAGTCAGCAGCAAAATAATTTTGCTTTTTGCGGAACTGTCTTTCAAATGGCTGGAAGCCACACCCAGCGCGTCGCCTATGGCGGTTAAATTGGGGTCCACAATGCCCAAGTATAAAGAGGCCACCAGCTCTTGTACCGCGTCGTGGTCCAGCGTCAGCGGGGCCGACAAAGAGGCATTTTTGGCAAATACCACTAGACCAATGCGGTCGTTAAAGCGTTTGCTGATAAAATCAATAGCCGTTTTTTGGGCGGCCACAAAGCGGGCGGGGTAAAACTCGCGGTTGGCCATGCTGGCAGAGGCGTCAATAATCATCATAATGTCTATGCCTTGCGTGGGGGGCAGTTTGGCGGTGCTCACGCTGACCGGCCGCGCCAGGGCGATGATAAATAAACACAGCCCGCCCAACATCAGCCCCAAAGGCAGCCAACGCGTAAACAGCCCGCGCAGGGAAAACATTTGCGGCAGAAAACCGGCCAGCGGATAGTCAATCGTAGGCGTAAAATGCCGCGCCCAAAACATGCGTCCGGCCAGCAAAACAGCCGGCAGAATAAGCAAAAGCAAAAACCACGGGTTTAAAAACGTAAACCGCCCGCCGCCTGCACGCTGGGCAAACATGCCGGCCGCCAAAAGCGCCGTGGTAATAAAAAACACCAGCACCGCACTGGCGGTAAGGCGGGGCCATCTATTTATGGCGCTGTTGGCAATAATGGAAAGCACCAGCAAAGCCAAAGAAATTAAGAAAAATGTGCCAAACATTTATTTTTCCTCCTTAAGTTCCACGGCTTGGGGGGAGGTTTTTTTAACCAGCGTTTGCACGGCATTTACGTCTTGGTGCATGGTATCTTGGCTGGGGACCACTTTGGCAAATTTAACCAAGTCTGAAGAGTTTAAATACTCCCGCAGCACTTGCAGCAGCGGGGCCAGCTGCGGCGTTTTGCGCGCGCGGCGCAACAGTTCGGCAGACGTGTCGGAAGATACGTCCTGATGAAAACGCCGCCAAAAATATTCCCGCAAAATATCGCCCAGTTCAATGTAAAACAATTTATATTGGGCTTTTTCCCACAAGCCGCTTTGCAGCAGCGTTTCTATTTTAGACAGGGCGATTACGTCGGCCGGGCGGTTGTCCTGCACGGCTTTTAGCTGTATGTGTCTGGCGCGGGCGTCTTTCCAAAAGCGTCTTGCAAAATAGACAATCAGGCCCAGCACAATCAGCACCATCAGCCAAATGAGCAAATTGGTCGGGATATACGGCGGGCGAATGTCGCGCAATGTCTTTTCTTTAAAATAAGACACCGGTTTAACGTCAATTTGTTTTTCTTCGCTTTGTGCCGAAAACAGCGTTTTGCCGCCGGCCTGTTCTTTTAGGTCAAACTGCACGGCCGTAAAGGTGGAAACCCCCAGCGTAAACGGAACAAACGTCAAATCATAGGCCACCGTGCCCGGCGAAAGAGCCTGGTTCTTTTCGGCCGTAAGTTCAAAGTTTTGGGGGAGGGTTTCTTTGTTTAACTCCACCACTTGGCCGGGGGTGTGGGCCATTTCAAAGTGTACGTCAAAGGGCGCAGCAAAAGGCGTTTCTGCCGGTATGTCTTGCGCAATGATGGCCAGCGGCGCCTGCTGCGGGGCCGTTTGCGCATTTGCCAGCGGGGCCAAAAAGGCTGCCAATAAAATGATTAATGCTTTCTTCATCTTTTTATCTTCCTTGCGCGCCGTTTAAAAAATTCAATCACGGGGTCCGCCGGCGGTTGGGCCGTGTCCACCAAAATACCTTCTATTTTAAGCGGGTTAAACAGGTCCGTCAGCTGTTTGGCCCACACTTCGCGGCGCATAGTGAGCAGTTGGTCAAAATCGGCCGAGGACAAAGACACAAAGCGTTCTTCGCCCGTTTCCGGGTCGCGCACGTTGAGACAGGCCGGCACATGGGGCAGGCTTCTTTCCAGGCGGTCCTCTATAATGACCGGGATTAAGTCAAATTTTTTGGCAGCCAAACGAAGCGGCTGTGCAAAAGACTGCGGGTCGGCCAAAAAGTCGGAAATAAAAATAAGGATACCTTGTCTTTTGATGACTTTAGACAGCATGGTCAGCGCCTGGGCGATATCCGTTCCCGTTCCCTTCGGTTCAAAGGCCACCAGCTCGCGGATCAGGCGCAAAATGTGTTTTTTGCCTTTTTTGGGGGGGACAAACAGTTCCACTTTGTCGGAAAATAAAAGCAGGCCCACTTTATCGCCGTTTTTCAAGGCGGAAAAAGCAAACAGCGCGGCCAGTTCGGCGGCGGCCTCTTGCTTGAATTTGTCAAAAGAGCCAAAGCGCTGGGAAGCCGACACGTCGCAAGCTATCATCAGCGTCAGTTCGCGTTATTCGTTAAATTTTTTGACGTAAGGGGTGCAGCTGCGCGCCGTCACGTTCCAGTCAATGGAGCGTACGTCGTCGCCGGGCGTATATTCGCGCACTTCGGCAAATTCTATGCCCTGGCCTTTAAAGGCACTAAGGTACTCCCCGGCGAAGGTTTCTTCCACCAGTTTGCCGGTTTGTATTTCAATTTGCCGTACTTTTTTTAAAATGTCGGACGTATCCATGCGCATGGCAAAACCCCCTTAGCGCACAATTAACGCACATCAACGGCTTCAAAAATTTCTTTGACGATTTGGTCGGAAGTAATATTTTCGGCTTCGGCCTCATACGTCAGCAGTACGCGGTGGCGCAAAACGTCCAAGCCGACGGCCTTGATGTCTTCGGGCGTTACATAGCCGCGGCCGTTTAAGAAGGCGTAGGCTTTGGCCGCCTGCGTTAAGAAAATGGTGGCACGCGGGCTGGCGCCGTAGGCAATGAAAGAGGCCAGTTTGTCCAGTTTATATTCTTTGGTGTTGCGAGTGGCAAACACCAGTTCCACCACATAGTTTTTGATTTTTTCGTCC
>CALUQA010000148.1 GCA_944322775.1 uncultured Elusimicrobiales bacterium | reverse complement strand
TCTGATACTTATAATTATCAATAAAAAAGTTGCGCTCCGCAATAATTTTTTTATTCGCGCCAATGCGCTCGGCCAGGTCGTCAAGCTGCCCCGGGGAGTTAAGCGGAGAGGTGGTAAGTATTTCCGTACCGGAAAAACTGATGCGGTTTAAAATATTGCTCAACTCCAGCGTGTCGCCGCTTTCGGGCACTTTGGGCAAAAGTTCTTGGTCGGTGACAATGCGCTCGTAATACGGTTTTAATTCGGCCAATTGGCGCGAAAGCAGATTGTTTTCCGCTTCCAGGGCGGCAATAATGTCTTTGGCGCTTTCCACCTCGTGCTCTTTGGAGCGGATTTTGACGTCAATTAATCTTTTGACGGCCTGTGTGCGCGGGTGCTCGTTGAAGGCTTGGTCAATGTCAATAAACGCCACCGTCAGGCATTTTTCCATTTCTTTGCCGGGTTCCTCATTATCTTGCGGGGTGCTTACCGGGGCAGAAAGCGGCGGCAGTTCGGGCAATGTGTCCGTGGACGCCACCGTGGTGGTTGCCGTTGCGGCTTGCACGGCCTCTTGCGGCTGAGTGACCGGGGTTGGCTGCGTTGTGTCCGCAGCTGACAGCGTTTGCGGCTGTGCGTCAGCCTGCGTTTGAGCTTGGACAGCCTGCTCCGTCTGGGCCTGCTCTTCCCAGGCTTGCTGTTTGGCTTGTTCCGAAAGGGCAATATCGCCGCTTTGTTCGGCCTGTTCCGTTTGGGCCTTGGGGGCCTGCATCGGCTGGGCCGGCGGCTGCGGCAAAGAGGCGTTTTGCTCTTGCTCCTGCGGGGTTTGGTTTTGTGCTTTGATGGCGGCCACAACGGCGGCTTCCTGTGCAGTCAGTTCGGGCACGGTTTCCTCTTCGGCGCTTGCGGGCGCCGCACACAAAGCCAACAACAGTAACAACCCCGTGAGTTTACGCATATCTATATCCTACATCATATTGGAAACGTTGAAGTAGAAATGAGAGCGGTCCTCATTGCTCTTGTGGTTCAAACCGTAGCCCCAGTCTATGCGGATAGGCAGCGAAGGCGTGGTAAAACGCAAGCCCACACCCACGCCGGCTTTAAACTGGTTATAGTCGGGCCCGAGCGAGAAGTCCACATCGTCAAAATGATTCCAAGAGTTACCTAAGTCAAAGAACAAAGCAAATTGAGCCATGGTGCGCCGGCCTTCGCGTGCCAAGGGGAAGCGCAACTCGGCATTCATCACATAATAGGTGGTGCCGCCATACTCGGGCCCCACTTCGCCTGCGCGGTCATAGCCGCGCACGGTGTCGGCGCCGCCGAGGAAGAATTTTTCGTACGGGGGCACCTCATCGGTGCGGCCGTAAGAGCGCACGGAGCCGATTTTGTTGGACAGCACAAACACAATGGGGTAATTGCCGCCCACGTTCAATACCGTATAGTTAAAGATAGAAGAAGCGTTTAAATACCACAAGTCCAAATCCCCGCCCACGGGGCCGCCGGCCAAAGACACACCCAGCGAGTTGCGCCAACCGCTGGTCGGGTCCCAAATATTGTCGCGGGTATCAATGGCAAAATCGGCGCTTAAGGTGGACATATAGGTGTCGCCTTTCTGAATGTAATTGGGGTCACCCGGTTTGGCATTGGGTTCTTGAAAGCGGTCGTCAATATCGTAAATGTCAATGTTTTCAAAAGCGTAGCTGAAGCTTAACTGATAAATATCGTCGTTAAAGCGCGGACCCACGCGCACGCGTCCGCCGATGCGTTTTTCCGTATAGGCTTGGTTTTCGTCGGCAAAAGAGCGGTAGCGGCGGGTGTTGAACAAGTCCACGCCCAAGGAGGTGGGGTGGTCGTAAATCCAGGGGGTGGTCCAGTTAATGGTATAGTCCAAAATTTCTTTACCGAACATGGTGCGCAAGGACAAACGCTGCGCACGGCCAAAAAGGTTCATGTGGTTAATGGACACTTCACCGTACAGACCGTCCTGCGAACTCATGGCCAAGCCGGCGGTAAACATGCCCGGGCGGCCTTCCACCACATTAAAGTCCAGGTCCACTTTTTGCGGGTCGGCGGTGGGCTGAATGTCTATTTGCACGTCGTTAATAAAGCCCAAGTTTAAAATTTTGGTTTGGCTGCGCTGTATTTTGGCCGAGTCGTATAAATCGCCGGGTTTGACGGAAATTTCACGCGTGAAGACGTATTTTTTGGTTTTTTCGTAACCGGTTACGTCCACGTGGTCAATGTAAAAAATGTGTCCTTCGGAAATGTCGTAATGAATGTTTAAGCGGCCATTTTCAATGGTGGTTTGCGGGTCCACACGCACTTGCAGATAGCCCTTATTGGCATACTGTTGCTGAATGGCCATGACGGTATCGTCAAAGTCTTTTTGGTTATACAGTTTACCTTCGCGCACATAAACAAATTTGTCCAGCTCTTCCTGCGTAAAAACGTTGTTGCCTTCAAAACTGACGGAGCCAAAGGCCACTTTTGGGCTTTCGGTGGCGTCGTACGTCAGGGTGACGGAAGATTTGTCTTCGCTGATGTCTATTTTGGGTTCGCTGAGGTTAAACTCGGCAAAGCCTTCGTTGCGGGCGTAAAGCACCATTTTCACCCAATCGCGCTGTAAATTTTGCGGTTTAAACACTTTGTCGGGGCGGTTGGACGCTTTTTTGCGGATTTTTTCCACCGGCAGCGGTGTGTTTTCCGGCAAACCGTTTAAGTTCAGCGCCGCCACGCGCACGCGCGGGCCTTCGTCAATAAGCAGTTTTACGGTAACGGTGTTGGTTTTTTCGTCGGGGATTACTTCATAATTTACTTTGGCGCTGATATAGCCCTTTTCCGCATATTTTTTTTCAATTTGCGGCATGTCCGCTTCCAGCTTGGCTTCGTTGAAAGGGTCTTTGAGTTTTAAGGACATCACAGAGGTGATGGCGCTTTTGCCCAGCTTTTTGCGCCCTTCGTAAATAATGCGGTCGAAAATGGGTTTTTCTTCTACGATATAGGTCAGACGGTGGCAGTCGTAAGGGGTGCCGGCGTCGTCTTTACGGGTGCCTTCCATGCGGGAAATATCCACCTGCACGCTGTCAAAGTTGCCCAGGGCGGACACGTCCAAAATGTCTTCGTTTACGGTATAGCGCTCGTAGAGCTGGCCTTTTTTGGCGTGGGCAGCCTTGGTGACGGTACGCTTGCTGATGTTTTTCAGCCCGTCCACGGCCACGTCGCACACCATCCACGGGCCGTTCGGGTCAATATCGTCGGCGTCTTGGGCAAAACCTACGCAAGGCAAAAGCAGTGCCGCCAGCAATGCGGCCCATTTGTTGGAAAGTGTAATAACCCACCCCTTTAGTTTAAACAAAAAAGCCCGCGCATATACTGCAGCGCGGGCTGACTGTCATAAAACAAAAAACGGCACAGAACCGGACTTATTTGGCCGGTCTTTTGGCCAGTCCGCTTTTAATGCAGTTGGTGCACACGTAAGCCGTTTGCGTTTTGCCTTCCAAGACCACTTTCTGTTTCTGCAAGTTGGGGCTGAAGGTACGTTTGGTTCTGAGGTTAGAGTGGCTGTAAGAACCGCCGGACACGGGGCCTTTGCCACAGATTGCACATTTATACGCCATAAATTCCTTCCTTATATATAAGTTAAATTCGGTCTTTATATTCTAGTAAATATTGGCCGTTTTGTCCATTAGCGGGCCGTTTCTTTCGGGGGGAAGATTTTGCTGGCAAAAATGGACACAGCCAAAATAAACACAATTACCCCTAAAGAGGCCGGCACCGGTATTTTGACGTAATGGGAAATAATCATCTTTACGCCCACAAAGAACAAAATGACGGATATGCCGTATTTAAGGTACGGAAAGCGCCCCGCCATGCCCGAAAGCAAAAAGTAAAGCGAGCGCAGCCCGATAATGGCAAAAATGTTGGAAGAATACACCAAAAACGTATCGCGCGTAATGCCCAGCACGGCCGGGATAGAGTCCACCGCAAAAATAACGTCGGACATTTCAATCACCAGCAAAGCGGCAAAAAGCGGCGTGGCAAACCATTTGGCGTTTTCTTTTACAAAGAAATTGCTGCCGTGATAGTCTGTTTTAATGGGCATAATTTTTTTAAATACGCGCAGGATAAAAGAGTTGCCCGGATCCATTTTTTCGTCTTCTTTTTGCAGCAGCATTTTGACAGCGGTAAAAATAAGCAAAGCGCCAAAAACATAAATCATCCACGTAAAGGCGGAAATTAACTGCACGCCCACAAAAATAAAGATAAAGCGCATGGCCACCGCCCCCAAAATACCCCACAAAAGCACTTTGGGCTGCAAATCGTGCGGGACGGCAAAATAGCCAAAAATCATGATGAAGACAAACATGTTGTCTATGGAGAGGGAATATTCCAAAATATAACCGGTGTAAAACTCCAGCGCGTGGCGCGGTCCTTCCACCAGCCAAATGGCCCCGCCAAAAAGCGCCGCCAAAGAAACCCAGGCGCACACCATAACGGCCGCCTCTTTAATAGACACGTGGCCTTGGTGCTTATTGAGCACGGCCAAATCAATAAACAACGCACTTAAAACAACAACCCAAAACGCAATCCACATCGCAACCGATACGGTGGTGGTGACTGGTTCCATACACGCTCCTAACGGGTAAAATATAAGGACAAAAGAAAAAGCCGAGAATGGGAGTCGAACCCACAACCTACGGTTTACAAAACCGTTGCTCTGCCAGTTGAGCTATCTCGGCGC
>CALUQA010000147.1 GCA_944322775.1 uncultured Elusimicrobiales bacterium | reverse complement strand
AGTCAAAAGGGTTGATTCAGCAAATTCGCGGCACGGTTCCTCGCTCTTGCGGGGACGGAATTAACGCTTGGAAAGAAGATTTGATTAAAGTGCAGACCAACTGTCGTGACGTCAAAGAAGTTTTTGGTAACATGAAAACCGCTTGCGGTGTAAAGTTAGTAAGTGAAGGACGTTGCGAAACCGTACGGTTGGATTCGTACGCCAGCGATCTGGAAGAGGCCTGCAATGCCTTGGCCGAAGCGCAAGAAGCCGGCGCGACGGAAGAAGAAATAGCAGAGCTGGAAGCCGCCCGAGACGAAGTGATTGAGGGCTTGACGGACGAAGAAGTATTTAATAGCTTTAATTTAAGTACTGGTGACGGGGAAGGTGCCGGAAGCAATGACTTTTTCCCTGTGACGGAACAAAATACCAGTTGGCTTTCTATGTAGTATGCAGTACCCGGTCTTGATGTGCCCGAGCGGTCGTTAAGGCCTTGGCAGTACCCGGTGTTGTTCGCCGGCAAATAGACGTGAAATTTAGAGGAGGCTGTTATGCCTGAGAATAAAAAGGATTCTTTCACGTTTAGCGATAAGATTAAAAACAGCAAGCCTGCTTTTAATCCGTTCTCTAAGCGTGCGTCCTCCAAAATCGGCAGCAACGGCAAGCCCAAAAAGACGTTGTTTGAACGCACTAAGCGTGACGCGCCTTTCTTTGTGGCGGCCGCGGCTGCATTGCTTATGCTTCCGTTCCTGTATAAATACAGCGGTAGCATGAATGAGGAACCGATCATTCCTCCCGGTTCAGAGGATACTATTTTCGATCCCGAACGTTTTGGCTATGAACCCAGCGTAGAGGATCCGAACGGACAAATCGCCCAGTTAACGGGGCGCGATCCGTTTAGCCTGATTAAAGGCTGGGGAAGCGACGACGAAACGGAAGATGAAGCCTTGCCGCCGTATGAAGACTTCAGCAATAGAGACGGGTTGGAAGACACTTATACGCCGCCCGCGTCTAATGATTATCGTCAATCGGTACCCCCTGCCACTCGTGCGGCTTTCCAGCGCCAAGCCACTAAAATTAACGAGCTGGGTTCTGCGTCCATGACGCGTGCCAGCGGCGGCGGGGCTGGTTTTGGTCGTTTTGGCGGCGCTAACTTGAAAGCGGCTGCCAAAGAAGATTCTTCCGGCGGTCCCAGACAAGGAACTAAACCGGTGTCTTTGCAACCGCTGCGCGCGGCGGACAGCCCGTCCCGTTCTTATTTCGGGCAAAGCGGTGCTGCGCAGGCTCGCGCCTCTCGTGATGCTTTGAGCAAAGCAAATGCGGCTCAAGCCTTGCGTGACGCTATGTTTAACCCGGTGGAAACCGGCCGCATTGGCGGCATTGGCACGGGGGAATTTGGCCCTGGCGGCGGTGCCGGCAAAATAGAGCATGTTCTTGACTACAAAGGCATTACGCCTTGGTGGTGGGACATGATGAAAGAACGCTCGCAGAAAGCTTGGGAATGGAAATACTTCCTGTGGAGAAAAAACCTGGTGGAACCCCTCATCAGAGCCTTGGCGGAAGACTTAATTAAACTGGGGCGTTGTATTGTGTGGGGCAATGCTGATGGCGACATGGATTATTTCTTGGGCGGCGCTCCTGGTGAAGCAAAAGAGGGTGAATGCAATGGCATTTCCTCCAAGGACTGGAAGGACAGAGTTGAAGAAGCTCGCAAGAATGGGCAGTTGTTCCCGTTTGGTTCTTTCCCCACTTCGGAAGATAAATGCCGCCGTGCTTTAGGGTTGGCTGACAATGTGGCGGTCAAATTCTCTAAAGCCAGTCCTTCTGTAGGCGGTAAGGGCTTCTTCGGTTCTCGCTTGTCTTGCTTGGGCTTTGTGATGAAAGGCCGCTATGGCGCGGGAGATCCGGACTTAGGTTTGGGCGGAGACGGTACTTGTGATGCCTTGAACCGTACGCAAAACTATAGCGTTGTGCCTCAAGGCGAAGCCTTGAAATGGCATACGTACCACTATATTGTGGCCAGAAACTATGTTCCTGTGCAAGCAGGTGGCCGCACTAGACGTATTCATTTGTGCAATGAATGGGGCAACAACCTGAAATGGAGCGAAATGAGTGCGTCTGCAGTATCTGCAGCAGCCGATCTTTCTATTGAAGAAAGCTTGGAATTGCAAAAAGCCGAGCTGGAAATTAATGAAGTGCGCGCTCAGAGAGATGAGGCTGCCCAGAGAGGCGAAGACACGAAAAATCTGGACAACCGCATTAAAGCCTATGAAGACAGCCTTGCTAAATATGAAGCCAAATATGCTGCTAAAAAGAAAGGTGCTGCCAACAACAACAACCGCAAACATGTTGGCGGTGTAGAGGCTGAAGACTTAAATGATGCGTGCGTCATTTATGTGGCAGAAGCAGAAGTGCTCAATTGGGAAAAAGGCTTTAAACCCAATACGATTGACATGCTGACCCAGCTGATTGTTCGCCAGGGCCTGGCCGCTGACGAAGTGCCTGAAGGCTCTAGCATTTCTCCGGCTCGCAAAATGGCAGAGGAGGCATTTAACAACTTGGACTTGGCGTTTATTGAAGCGATAACCTCCAAATATCCTGTCAATTTCAAAGTGCGCGATTTGCCTATGCCGTATTGGCAGTGGTTTGAAGCCAATGTTGAACGCCGCGGTTCCAAAGCCAATGTGGATAAACGCAAACATCGTATGGAAGGTATTGATACGCTGCGCGGTCAAAGATGCTATTTTGACAACAGTGTAAAACTGACCTGCGCCGACACCTATGAAGGCGAAAGCAGCTTGGCTAGAGCTTTGGTAACCTTTGGTCAGTCCTTTAAAGGTGGCCAACAGGCAGGCTCTGCCAAAGATATAAAGGTTACGGCTGCTTATGTGCCTAATTTCAAAGGGGCTGCTTCCGTGCTTAAAGAACAGGAAGTAAAGGGAACCCCGACGGAGACCGGCGATATCTCTTATTTGTATGATCGTATTTTGGTGACGGATGACAAAGGTGTTTCCTCGAAGGAAATTCCGGGCCCGGGTACGGTTTATTGGAGATTGTATCGCGGCGGAGATTTAATCCAAACCCGCACTTGCGAATACAAAAACGAAGGTACGACGGGGCAAACGCCGGAACCGCTGGTAAAAGAAGTGGAAAAGACGGTGTATAAATACACGGATCGTACAATGAACGTGGCTTCGCTGGCTACTTCCATGGATCAGATCCCAGTGGACCCCAAAAAACATGCCGTGACCCTGCGTGCTGATGGGAGTAAGCCGACACCTGCTTCTGGTGATATGGTGTATGATGCTTCCAAATTTAAGGAACATGATTTGGAGGCCTTGAATAACGCGGCTTTAACGTCTGACACTGCTTTGCAGTTCATCAATACGGTAGTGGATAAATATAACACTACGCTGCGTCAGGAGAATGAGCCGTTCTTGAACCCGATTGTGTCTGGCAGCCCGCGTCTGTCTGAGTTTGTTGATTCGTTGTATATGGCCAAAAACTCATTAGGCATGACGGAAGTTGCGCGCTCGGCTGTGTGCGAGATGGGCAGAGCCATTGCCTTGCGTTCCAGAGACGTAAGCGATGGTGGTTCTCGTGCCCAAGGATTGACCAATACGTTTGGTACGTTTGCAATTTATACGGGGTTGAGTTCCGTATACTTCCCCAATAAAAAAGTGCAAGTGGATGGCGATGAAATAACAGACCCCCGCTTTGCAAGCGATCCGTATTATTGGGGTAATTATGCCGACCGCACAACCAGCAGTACGGGTGGAGTGTACCCGTCGGTAAAGGAGGCAATCAGCCAAGCGATGGTCAATGATAAGTTCCCATTAGCCTCTATGGTGAAAGACTTCCCAGAGTTGGATACGGAACACTTGACGGAGGAAGTGGGAGTTTATCGTGACAGATACTCCAAAACCTACGGTGTTAAGTTATTCGCCGGCTTTGGGCAATGTTCTACTTTGCAAGGGAATATGCCTATACAGGACGCCTTGGACTATATGGGGCGTGTGATTGAATTAGGTTTGGAATATAAACCGCAAGCCGTGGCAAGCAGTGGTGCCAATAAGAGTCCCAACTCTTATGCTGGTGCTGCCCGCCCCGGACAAAAGAATCAGTAATTCTGAAATAAAAACCCCGGCCAAAAGGCCGGGGTTTTTTATGCCAAGTTAGGGTTATGAAGGGAATATAGCTAAAAAAGACAAATAAAAAACCCCGTTTTTTAGCGGGGTTTTTATGTCTTTATAAACGGTTTATTTGCTGCCTGTGCTGCCAAAGCCGCCTTGGCCGCGGCTGGTGTCGGAAAGTTCGGCTACTTCTTCAAAGTCCGGATATAACGTGGGCAACACAACCAGCTGTGCCACTTTTTGGCCTTGTTCAAAGACAAATTCCGTATCGTTTAAATTGTACATACATACAATCAGTTCACCGCGGTAGGGGGCGTCCACCAGGCCGGCCATGGCTTTAATCCCTTTGCTTTCCACCGAGCTTTTGCCCCAAATAATGCCCGACGTTCCTTCCGGCAATTCTATGGCAATGCCGGTGTGCACATGGGTAATGGCGCGCGGGGCAAGCACCGTGCGCTGCAAAGCGAACAAATCGGCCCCGGAGTCCGTGGCGTGGGCCCGTTTGGGCAATAAAGCATTTGGGTGTAATTTTTTAACTTTCATATTTACATGAGTTTAGCTATTTGTTTTAAAGCGTTTTCGGCATAGGCCTGAGCGGAGGCCTTATCCCGCTTGGCCATAGCGTTTAATTGGGGAATTAAGCCCTTTAAAAGCATAATATCAAAGGCTTTGTCTAAGGTGTACAGGTTTGCGTCCGGGCTGGCCAACACGCCGGCCATATAAGCGGCGGCGCGGGCACTGTTAATGCGTATGTTTACATTGTCATCGCTTAAACCTTGTTTAATCGGTTCCAGGGCGCTTCCGGCCATAAAACCCAAGGCCAAAGCATAAGTGGCCGCTTGCGGCTGCGTATAGCGCGTTTTGAGGCCGTTTACGGTGTCCTGTAAGGTCCATTGTTTGTTTTTTGCCAAGGCAGAAGCTATGGCGGAAATGGCTTGTTGATCCTGCTCGGATTTGGCCATTTTTAGCAGTTGTTTAGCCGCATTTTCGGTTTGCAAGTCTCCCAGCCATTCGGCGGCAGAGGAGCGCACTTGGCTGTCTGCTGATTTGGAAGCGTCTTTTAAATATTTCAGCATTTCTTTTTCATCGTCAGCAATCAAGTTCATGGCACGCTGGGCAAAGGCAGGATCATAAATATATAAATTAATGATTTCTTCTTTATAGTTCTTATCTTGCGGGTTTAAAATGGTATAGGCGCTGGCGGCATAGGCGCGCACGGCATGATCCTGGCTGGCAATGGAATCTTGCAACAGGGAGCTGGTTTCCGGATGCATGCTGCCCATGGCCGTCAAAATAACAGCCGAAAACATCTTTTTAAGCATATTATCGTCTTTGATAATAATGTTCAGCAGTTTAGCTTCCTGAGCAGAAGCAGGGGGAATACGCACCAAACTGGCCCCCGCGGCAAAGACGGTGTTGGGGTCTTTGGAAGAGGCAAAAAGCGTTAAAACTTGCTGGTTTTGGGCCGCTGTACGGGTAGGAGCTTGCAACAAAGGCAGAAAAGCGGAAAGTTTTTGCTGTGCAAATGCAACGGAACTTAAGCAGAAAAGGACTGCTAAAAGGGCGGTTTTAAAAATATTTTTTTTCATGCCCTTATTATAGCATTTTGCCGCCTTGTGCCTGAGAGCGGCAAAATGCATAAAAGGGGATTATTTGGCGGTTAGCGCATGGGAAATGCGTTCCACAAATACGCCGTTGCTGCGGGGGGCTTGGTCGCTGTAAACGTGCATGTTTTCTTGGTCTTGCATAACGACCACTTTTTTGCCGCCCAACGCAAGCAGGAAACGAAGACTGGGGGTTTTTTTAATCATAAGCAACTCCAAACGTAAAAAAGTATTTTCTTTACTATACTTTAGCGGTTTAAAACGGGCAAAACAAGGGTCTTTGGACCCACAAAAATGTTGGGTCTGAAACGGCAAAAAGCCGCCGCGTGTGCCTAGACGGCTGTGCCACAGGGCCCATGCTCCGTCGTAAAAAAAGAGACCAAGGACCTAAACAGAACGAAAATTTTTTGTTACAATACTTTTATGAAAAAACTATTTCTTTTGGCAGCTTTGCTGCTTCCGACGCTTGCCTTTTGCGGCGAGCCTTTGATGTTAATTAACCCCGGACGTGAAACCTTTTTAAATTTCCCTTCCGCCATTATGGGTAACGATAAGACGGTGACCGTTTTCTTGCCGGAGCCGGCCATTCCCCTTCATAAACGCTACCCGGTCGTTTATCTGCTGGGGGCTATTCCCAAAGAAGCGCCTTTGGTGCAGCAATGCCTGGACCGCAGCAACCAAAAAGCCATTTTGGTGGGAATTAATTTTACGGAGCAGGATTTGGCCGATACGGACAAAATAGCCGCTTTCATTTCCCGTGAGCTGGTTCCGTATATTGACGTAAATTATATGACCAAAGACGAACCGGCATGGCGCGGCGTTGCCGCGCTTGGCCCGACGGGTGCCAAGGCGTTGGCGGCGTTGCTGGCTAAAAAAGAATTGTTTACAAAAGCGGTCATTTTAAACGGCGGCACGGAACCTGTGTCCTTGGCGGGCGCGGATGCCTCTTTGCGTACGCTGATAGCTGGCGAGCAAGCCCAGGCGGCGGTGTGGCAGCAGACCTTGCAGGATATGAACCTGCACTATGGGCCGGATTTTGTGACCGTGTTGGGCAATTTTGCCACCTTGCCGGAAGCGGTGGATTTGGATTATTTGTTTGCTCCCGCGGATGAACTGCAAGTAAAAAAACTTAAAAGCCAAGTGGAGCCGGACGCATTGTATCTGACGGAAGACGTTGTTGCCCGCCTGAGCGTGAAAGCCACGCTTAACAACGGGCGCCAGTTTGATTATATACCGCTTTCTTTGCGCTTAAGTCCGCCTTATTTGAACTGGAATGCGGCAGAAGGTACGCTGAGCCTTATTTCGGGTGCGGCGGCCGGAAAAGTCAAAATAAGCGCTTCTGTGGATAAAAAGCAATTTAAAGACAAAATCAGGCTTAAAAAATAAGCAAAAAAGGCTTTTTGGGCGTTTTTTAGATAAAATTTTTGCAACTTGTCAACAGTTTTTTTAAAAAGACTAAAAAAACGCGTTTCAAAGCCATAAAGCCATTTCT
Organism: uncultured Elusimicrobiales bacterium; assembly: GCA_944322775.1. Taxonomy (GTDB): domain Bacteria; phylum Elusimicrobiota; class Elusimicrobia; order Elusimicrobiales; family Elusimicrobiaceae; genus Avelusimicrobium. The sequence continues at coordinate 11,950 of CALUQA010000147.1, read as the reverse complement.
TCGACGGAGTTTACGCCCGAAAAAGGAAATTTTAGCTATACAAAAGACAAGTTATCCACAGTTTTTGCCGGTTATCCACAGGTTTAAAGCCGCAAAGGCCCAAATGACCGGTAAAAAAATTTTAAACCAGGCTTTTTGTAGAGTAAAAGTGCAGTTATCCACAGGTTTTCCACATCTTGTGGATAAATCTGATAAGTATCAAAAAATACTTTTTTTGTCTCATTTGGAAAAGGTTTTGCTATAATTTTGAAAAGCGAGTTTTGCCTTGTTGACCTGCACTGGCATGGCCGATAAATGATAAGGAGGCTTGATTATGAAAATTTTTAAATGTCTGTCCGTGGGCGTGTTTGCCCTGTTGCTGGCGGCTTGCGCTTCCAACCAACCCAAGGAAATAGAAGCAGCTGATATCCCGCGCTTGCCGGAACGGGACCCGATTATTCAAATTGAGGCCGACAAAAACGCCAAACTGTTGGCTCAGACGGAAGAAGAAATGGCAGACAGCATGAAACTGCCTGATATTACCTATAAGTTCGACTCTATCCGTCCGCCCGATTATTCTTATGAATTTTTGGATAAACTGGCCAATGTGCTGCTTGCTCACCCCAGCATGAAGCTGATTATTGAAGGCAATACAGACATCGTGGGTGACAAAGACTATAACTATTGGCTGGGGGCTTCTCGCGCGTCGGCCATGAAGTCCTATTTGGTCAGCCGTGGCGTGCTGGCAGACCGTATCCGCATTCATTCCTACGGTTCCGACCGCCCGCTTACGCTTGATACCAGCAAAGAAGGCCGCCTGACCAACCGCCGTGTGCACTTTGTGCTGACCACGCGGGAATGGAACTCCGTGTATTAATTTAGCCTTATCACAAAATAAAAGCAACGCAGCTTTCTGCTGCGTTGTTTTTATTTGGCCGAAAAAATTATAAAAGCCCCGCTGTAGGAACGGGGCTTTTAAATCATTTAGTTCAGTGCTTTTATTTTGCGTGCCGTGCCGTCTAACGGGCGGACGGTTTGCTCTTTTAAATCCGCCTGCCAGGTGCCGCAGCTGACGGTGCGGTTCTGCAATGTGGCGCTGCTTACGCCGCTTTGCACCTGGGCTTTGCAGGTGACGCGGTAAATGTAGTCGCCCAAGGGTTTTGCTGTATAGAATCGGTCGCTTAACATAAAGACATAACCCTTGCGGCTGTAGGTTTTGTTTAAATCGTAAAAGTATTTATCTATGCTGGTGCCTTGTGTGTTTTGCACTAAATCCTGCGCGCGTTTTTGCACGGCAGGGTCGTCATAAGCATCCAAAGCGTCCTGCTCGGCCTGGCGGGTGCGTTCGTCGGTCAGGCGGGCGTTGCGGCGCACTTGCAGCAGGCGGGCGGCATTTTCTATTTGGGCCAAACGGACGGGGTCTTCCACCGTTTCGCGTTTTAATTTGACGGTGCCGTTGTTGCTGATGGCCCCGCGGGGGGAAACTTTTACGCTTGTTGTGTTAAGCAAAGAAGAGTGGGATATTTTTAGCGTAATTTTCCCGGGGGTAAATTTATCGGCCCGTCCGTAATATTTTAAATTGCGTTCAAAATTTTTGTTAAAATCCAACACCACCTCGTCTTTGTCGCTTCTCCAGCAACAGGCATCTATACAGGCGTCCTGCAGGTCCAGTGCGGCCTCGGCTTCCTGCGGTACAAAGTGCAGACGGAACTGATAGCAGGAGTCAAACTGTTTGCCGTCAAAATCGGTTTTCTTGGCGGGGATATCCAGCCACGCTTTGGTGGTGGCCACGCCGGAGTTGTTGAGCGGGGTATAACAGGCAGACAAACCCAAAAATAACATTGCCAAAATTAGAACTTTTTTCATACACTTAATTATAATAACTTTTCTATCAAAAAACATAAATGAACGGAGGCAGCTATGTTTGCCGAAATGCTGACGAAGTGGTTTTCTTCTTTAAGTTTCCTTTCCGATAAAACATGGGGAGTGTTGTCTGAAATATTAAGCCTGGTGATTTTTGGCGTCATTATTTATTTGACGGCCCGCGTATTTAAATGGATACTCCAGCTGTTTTTGGGCAGCGGCTTTATGGAAAGACGCTTCCCCAAGTTAATCAAAGCCGTCAAATATGCTCGCTTTTTGGTGGCGGGGGGATATGTTATTTCCGCCATTGTGGCCATAAACCTCTATCCGGTGTTTGTGCCGGCCGAAGGCGCCACGCTGGAGGGCATTGTCTCGCGCCTGGTGGGCATTTATGTGGTGGGCTGTTTTATGGCGTTGTTCGTTTCCGTTTTTGATATTTTGGACCATTTGTACGGCCGCAACCCCAATGTGCCGCTGCGCGGCGTGTTCCAAGCCGGCAAAATAGTGGTGTATTTGCTGGCGGCGTTGGTGGTGGTGTCCATTTTAATCAGCAAAAAACCGATGTACGTAATTACCGGTTTGTCTGCCGCCGCAGCCGTGTTTATGTTGATTTTTAAAGACCCCATTTTAGGCTTTGCCGCCGGCATACAGCTGGCCAGCAACCGCTTGCTTAAAATTGGGGATTGGATTACCATGCCTTCCCACGGGGCCGACGGCACCGTGATTGACATTACGCTCACCACCGTGCGCGTGCAAAATTTTGACAATACCATCATCAATATCCCGGCGTATGATTTGGTGTCCCAGCCGTTTCAAAACTGGTGCGGCATGGTGCAAAGCGGCGCCAGACGCATTAAACGCGCCATCAATATTGACGTGGGCACCATTAAGTTTTTGGACAAACGCCTGTTGGAGCGCTTGCAAAAAATCCGCTTAATTTCCGGCTATTTGGAAGAAAAAATAAAAGAGGTCCGTACCTATAACGAAAGTGCCGACGTAAAAGAAAATATTTTAAACGGACGCCACTTAACCAATGTGGGCACCTTCCGCGCCTATGCGCTGGCCTATTTGCAAAGCCTGCCCACCATTGACCATCAGCAAACCTGCATGGTGCGCCAGCTGGACCCTACCACCACCGGCCTTCCGCTGGAGGTGTATTGCTTTACGGCCACGACGGATTGGGGCAAATACGAAAATATACAGTCCGATGTGTTTGACCACTTGTATTCCGTCATGCCGGAGTTTGAACTCTATCCGTTCCAGCAGCCGGCCGGGCGCAACTTTACGCTGACCACCCAGGGGGCCGCCTGGGGCATATTGCAGGAAGAACGGAAAACAACCCAAAAATAATTTGCCGCATGACATACAAAACCCCGCCTGTAAAGGGCGGGGTTTTTTGTCAGAAGATTTGGGAAATATGCCGTTTTGTTTCGGTTTTTAATTTATGCCGCAGCCGCCACAGCATGTACAGGTTGGGCAGCGTCATAATTGTCATGGTCAAAACGGCCAACCCCCAGGCAAAGCGGGTGCTTAAGCCGATTTCAAAGGCGTTGGGGGTTATTTTCCACCCTAAAGAAAACGCCGTGCCCAATCCGCCGCCCAAAACGCAAATAAGCACATAAAATACGCGCCAGCCCTTGGTCCATTTGCCGCCGCCCAAAAACTGCAGGGCTTTTTCACCGTAATAAGACCAGCCGATAATGGTGGTAAACGAAAAGATGATAAGCGAGAAAATCAAAATTGGCGTGCCAATATAAGGCACGGTTTTAAAGGCGCTGTTGCACAGGTTGGCGGCATAGACGTCCGGGTTTTGCCAATCCCCGGCCAACAACACCACCAGGCCGGAAAGCACACAAATAAAAATCGTCCAAAAAACCGATGTGGCCGACACCATGCCCATGTGCACGGCCCCCTTGGTTTTGGCGGCCGACGCGGCAATGGCGGCACTGCCCAGGCCGGCTTCGGTGCACATCACACTGCGCGAAACGCCAATGCCAATGGCATTGACGGCCGACGTAAACAGCGCATACACCACACTACCTGCGGCCCCGCCCAAAGCGGCCTTGCCCGTAAAAGCCCCGGCCAATATGGCCCATAACGTGTGCGGGATTTTGGGAATATTCATGCAAATAACGATGACCGCCAATAACAAATATACCCCGCCCATAATGGGCACCAGCCATTCGGAATAAGCGGCAATACGTTTTACGCCGCCAATGGTCACCACCGCCGTAAAAACAGCCACCAACAGGCCGATAAGCCACGGGTTTATGCTGTATCCTTCGCGCAATACGTCGGCAATAGAATTGGCCTGCAGCATAGCCCCGGCTGTAATAGCCATGCTTAATGTACCAATGGCAAACATCACGGCCAACCATTTCATTTTAAGCACGCGCGCCATCACATACATGGGCCCGCCCACATATTCGCCTTCCCGCCGCACGCGGTATTTGACGGCAATGGTGCATTCGCAATATTTCACGGCAAAGTTCAGCACGCCGGCCAGCACCATCCAAAAAATGGCGCCCGGACCGCCTTCGGCCACGGCCGTGGTAACACCCAAAATGCTGCCCGTGCCCACGGTGGCACCAATCATCACCGCCAAAGAACCAAAACTGCTCACGGTGCCTTGGCCGCTGTCTTTTTGAACGGAAAGTTTAATGGCTTTAAAGGTGTGTTTTTGAATAAAACCCAGTTGAAAGGTAAAATAAAGCCCCAGCCCAAAAATGAGCAAAATCATCGGCGGTCCCCACACAAACCCGTTGAGGACGTTAATGCAGTGTAACAAAAATTCCATGGTTTCTCCGCTTAAGTAAAGTGGAAAGAGTACTGCTGTATTGTAGCAAAATAATTTTATCGCGGGGGAAAGCCTTGAAAAGGCCCCAAAAAAATATTTAAAATACTGGCACACGGCACGATATAATTTATACAATAATATCAGACCGTAAAGTTGAACTAAAGGAGACGGGTTTATGAAAAAACTTTTTCTGTTTGCCGTACTGGGTGCTTTAGCCGTTGGATGTGCTTCTTCCAACAAGACGCAATCGGCCCAACCGCAGGAAACTTTGACGGATCAATACGCCAAATATCAAATTGTGGATCAAGAGTTTGACAATTTGGTCGTTCCTAACGACGGTTACGACCGCGTAGCCCCGTATGAAGAACAAGTCAGCGGGTCTTCTTATATTCAAAGCACGACCCGCAAAACCGGTCAAAAACCCGCCCGCACAATGACCGTGCAAAAAACCGTGGTGGACGGTGAAGGCAACCCGATGCCTGCCGATGCCGCCGCCCCGGTGACTGACCAGGAAGCCCTGCCCGATGAAGAAGGGGCTGCCATGGCCGCGGATATGTAAGAATATGGTTTTGCAAGAAGAAACAAATAAAGAACTTTTGGAAAAAGAAGCCCATAGACTCTATGGGCTTCTTGGTTCCGTCTCACGCAGTAAAGGCGTAAAATGGACCTTGCAGGACTGCCAACAGGCAGCTCCCTACACGCTGGCGATTAACCGGCTGAAAAAAGAAAAAAATGCCGTTATTTTAGCCCACTCTTATACCGTGCCGGAACTGGTGTACGGCGTGGCTGATTTCAGCGGCGATTCATATGCCTTAAGCCGCAAAGCCGAAACGGTGTCTGCCGACATTATTATTTTTGCCGGCGTGTGGTTTATGGCCGAAACGGCAAAGATTTTAAATCCTTCCAAACAAGTCATCATTCCGGCCGGCCATGCCGGCTGCACCCTGGCAGACGCCATAACCGAAGAAGACGTGCGCAAACTAAAAGCCGCCCACCCGGGTGTGCCGGTGCTTTGCTATGTTAACAGCACCGCCGGCGTAAAAGCCGAAAGTGATGTGTGCGTTACTTCCGGCAATGTGTTTAACATTGCCGCAAATATGCCGCAAAAAGAACTGATTTTTGTGCCGGATTTGCTGATGGCCCAAAATATAGAAGCCGATTTAAAGCGCCGCGGCATTGCTAAAAAAATTATTTCTTCCGGCGGTTCCTGCTGTGTGCACGATAAATACACGCCGCAAGACATTGAGGCCCTGCGCCGCCAATACCCGGGCATTAAAGTGATGGCACACCCCGAATGCCGCCCCGACGTGTGCGCCGCGGCCGATTATGTGGGCAGCACCAAAGGCATGACCGACTATGTGGCCGCCTCTAAAGACAAACTTTTTGGCGCGTTGACGGAGTTTGGCCTGGTCAACCGTTTGGAAGCCGAATATAAAGACAAAACCTTTATTTGGCCCTACGGCACCTGTGCCTATATGAAAAGAAATACGCTGATAAACACCTTCCAGGCGCTCAGTGCGCCCAAGCCGGAGCAGATTGTCAGCCTGTCGCCGGACGTCATTGCCCGCGCGCGCAAATCTTTGCAGAACATGTTTGAGATGACGAAATGATTATAGAAAAAATTATACAACTGGCTTTAGACGAAGACCTGGGCCTGGGGGATATAACCTCCGACAATATTTTTACCCCGCAGGACCGCGCCCGTGCGGTGGTGGTAGCCAAAGAAGATTTGGTGCTAAGCGGCATGGATATTGCCCGCCAGACCTTTTGGCTGGTAGATGAAACCTTGTCTTTCAGAGCTTTAAAACACGACGGCGATTTAGTGAAAAAAGGCGAAAAAGTGCTGGAGCTGGAAGGCCGCACCTTAAGCATTTTAAAAGGCGAAAGAACCGCCCTTAACTTTATGCAGCGCATGAGCGGCATTGCCACGGCCAGCCGTGAATATGCCGAAATTGCCAAACCTTACGGCGTGATGATTGTGGACACCCGCAAAAGCCAGCCCGGCATGCGCAAGCTGGACAAATATGCCGTGCGTTGCGGCGGTGCGCGCAACCACCGCATGTCTTTGTCCGACAGCGTGATGATTAAAGACAACCATATCGCAGCGGCCGGTTCCATTACCGCAGCCGTCAAACGCATTAAAAACGCTATCGGTCATACGCCTAAAATTGAGGTGGAAACCACCAATTTGGAAGAAGTAAAAGAAGCCTTGCAGGCCGGGGCCGACATTATTATGCTTGATAACATGACGCCGCAGCAAGCCGCCGAAGCGGTGCAGTTTATTGCCGGCCGCGCCATTACGGAAGTTTCCGGCGGCGTAAATAAACAAAACCTGGCCGAATATTGCCAGGCCAAGCCGGACGTTATTTCCAGCGGGGCGCTGACGCATTCGGTGCCGTCCAAAGATTTAAGCCTTAAAATTATTGAGTATTTGAAATAGTCTTTTTGTGAGGAGTAAAAAATGGATTATCAAAAATTATTTTCCGAAACGGCAAACAGCATTAAAGCCTCTGCCATACGCGAATTGCTAAAAGTGATAACCAACCCCAACGTTATTTCTTTTGCAGGCGGCTTGCCCGATCCGACGCTGTTTCCGTCTAAGACCATTGCCGATATTATGAAAGACGTGGTCAACCGCTACCCGGGTCAAACCCTGCAGTACGGCACCACCGAAGGCTGCAAAGAACTGAAAGAAGAATTGATTAAACTTTTAAAAGAAACCGAAAATATTGACGCCAAGCAGGAGCAACTGCTTATTGTGTCGGCCTCTCAGCAGGCGTTGGATATGACGGCGCGCGTGTTTTTAAACCGCGGCGACGCCATTATTACCGCTTCTCCGACCTACTTGGGCGCTTTGCAAGCCTTTGAAGCTTCCGGTGCAGACGTATTTGGCGCCGAAAGCGACGACCAGGGTGTTTTGCCTGCAGCCATAGAAAAGAAATTGAAAGAGTTACAGGCCGCCGGTCGCGTGTGTAAATTCCTTTATTTGGTGCCGGATTTTCAAAACCCCAGCGGAACTACCATTCCGCAAGAGCGCCGCAAAGAAATTTTGCAATTGGCCGAAAAATACGGCACGCTGATTGTGGAAGACTCGCCTTACCGTCAAGTGCGCTTTGAAGGCCAGGCCCCGGAAACGTTTTATAAATTGGACGGCGGCCGCGTCAACGTGATTACGCTGTTTACGTTTTCCAAGGTGTTTGTGCCGGGTTTCCGTCTGGGCTATGTGCTCGGGCCGGAAGAAATTATCCAAAAATTTGTGGTGCTTAAACAGGCCATGGATTTGTGCACGGCGCCCATTTTGCAGCTGGCCACGGCGGCCTATTTAAAAGGCGGCTATCTGCTTAAACACGTGGCAGAAGTGGTGGAAGTGTACCACAAAAAACGCGACAAAATGCTGCAAATGCTGGAAAAATATATGCCCAGCGGCGTGAAATGGACCAAACCCGAAGGGGGGCTTTTCCTGTGGGTGACGTTGCCGGAAAAAATTGACGCCACGGAAATGCTTAAAACCGCGCTGGAAGAACGCGTGGCCTATGTGGCCGGGGTGGACTTTTACCCGCCGCGCGATGCCCGCCGCAACGACTTCCGCCTGAACTTCTCTTATTCTTCTTTTGAACAAATAGAAGAAGGCGTGCAGCGCTTGGCCGCCACCATCAAACGGGCGCTGGCTTAAGTTTGTCAGACCATAAAAAACCCCGCTTTTAAAGCGGGGTTTTTTGTTTGAAAGTTTTTTATGCGTCGCGGGTGAGCGTGATATCGTGCTCCACTTTCACATGCCGCGCCACCAGGCAGCGTTTGGCCACTTCAATAAGCGCGTGTTCGTATTTTTCCGGAAAGCCGGCCGGCACATGAATGACGACATTAATTTTATCAATCACATAATCATTGATATTCCACACCGGGTCCAACGTCAAATAAACATTTTCGGGCAGGTTGTGCTGTTTTAAAAAGTTTAGCACAAACACCCCGCTGCAGCTGCCCAACGACGCTAGAAACAAATCAATCGGCGTAGGGGCGGAACCATCGCCGCCCTGTTCTTTGGGTTGATCGGTCCACACGTCAAAATTTTTGACGTGAACCTTTACCCTTTTGTTCCCTTCAAAGGTAATTTTCATGTGCGGCTCCTTGCAGATTTTAGGTGAAAAAAATAAACGGCTTATTATCAGTATACTTATTTTTTGGCAGATTTCAACGGGAAAAATAAATTTATTCCGTCGGAAAATTAAAAACCCGCGCTTTTGCGCGGGTTTTTTTAGTCCAAATGTTTAATGCGTTTCTTGTATTTTTCGGCCAGTGCGGTGTTGTATTCGTCGTTGCCGGCGGCATTGCTGCTTTTGTATACGGGCGGGGGAACGCCTTTGGCGGCCAGTATTTGCGCCGCTTCAAAAAGCACGCTGTGCAGCACGGCGCTGGCGCCGATGGTGGAAATGGGGGCCAGCTCCAGGTCGCCCAGCGTCAGGCAGGTTTCGTTTTTGCTGGCACCGTTATCAAGCACGATATCGGCCGCGTCTTTAAGCAACAGCCCGCTGGAGTGGCGGCTTTTGCTTGGGGCATGGGCTTTGACCGCGGTGACGGCAATGGTAAGCACGCCCTTCTTTTTGGCGTACAGCACGGCGTCTACGCCGGCGGGATTTCGCCCCGAGTTGGAAAAAACAAACAGTACGTCGCCTTTGCGCAAATCGTGGCGGTCAAAAATAATGGGGGAGTAGCCTTCCAGCCGCTCCAGCGCCGTTCCGGGGTGTGCTCCCAGCTGAAACATAAGCCCCGGGTCCAGCATGGCGTCCACGGCGGCAAAACAGCCGCTGCGGTGGAAAGGCTCCAACGCCACGCTGCCGCTGTGGCCGCAGCCAAAGGTGTGAATAATGCCGTCACTGGCCAAACAATCCGCCACGGCTTGGGCGGCTTTGTGCATGGCGGGCTGCTGGGTGTTTTCCAAATATTCCAGCAGGTGTACAATTTGGTTAAAATACGGGTTTTTAAATGTGTTCTGCATATCTTTATTATAGCACGGCCAATGCTCCTGCCGTTTGCCTGCCGCGGCTCAAGCACGTAAAGAGGGGCAGGTTGTGAAGTTTTTTCTTCGGTTCGGGCAGCGGTTTTGCTACAATAAAGCATGTCCTTTTTCAGACGAACCCATTTTTTGCTTCTTTTTTTAAGTGCCGCCCTTCTGTGTGCGTGCTCTTCGGCCACTTTGCAAAAGCGCCAAGCCATGCGCTCCATTGAACAGCACGAAACCGCCCCCCAAAAAGTATTTGTTTATAAAAACGATGTGTATATCCGCTATGTATATGACGGGCAGCCCTTTTATTTTGTTGCTTCCGAAGAGCCAGATGAAAACGACCCGCTGGGTTATTCGCTGCTTAAGCCCAAACGTGCCTCCGACGATGACAAATTTAACCAGACCTTGCCGGTGGTGCAGGTGGGCAAAGAATGGGGCGAAGTGGTGCGGGAAGTGATCATTTCCCTCTTGCCGCAAAACCCGGGGGAAGGACGCATTTTGTTTGTTCGTACTTATGAAACCATGCTTTACAGGGGCGCCGACGGCAAACCCAATTTGGTGGATTTAACCGACGCCCCGCCCGACGTGCATATTGTGGGCAAGGTGGACGCGGCGGAGTTTGACCGCCTGCTTTTTGAAAACCTTAAACACCAAATAGAGGCTTCCGGCGCTCCCTACACGCGTTTTTTGCTGCGTCTGGACAGCATTCCGCTGACGCCCTTTATGTATGTGGACATAGAAAAAGGCCTTATGACGGCCCTGCAGCTGCCGCCCTATTACGAGCTGGAAAAAGAAATGACCCAACTGGGTTTTTCCACTACGTTTTTATGGTCCTTTTTTGTCAAAAGCCATTTGTTTGGGGTAATTAAGGCGCCGTTTACGTCCACGTTTCGGTTGTTTTCGCTGGGGGTTTCTTCCGTCTACACGGCTTTGCCGCCGGTGTATCGGGATTTGGCAACCGTGCCCCCGCTTAACACCAGCGGCGAAGAAATGGATTTAACGCAGTTTAATGCTTGGCTGGATAAAAATATTACCAAGCAAAATTATAAAGCAGAGGTAAAACTGCTGATAGACGGCGATGAGTTCTTCCCGCATTTTATTTTGGCCGCGCAGCGGGCGAAACATTCCATTTTTACGCGCGTGTATATTTTCGGCACGGACCCGTACGGCCTTAAAATAGCAGACCTGCTGAAAGAGCGCGCCGCCGACGGGGTGGACGTGCGCGTGCTGACAGACGAGTTAAACACCGTGCTCAACTCGGCCAAGGTGCCGGAGCTTAGTTTTAAAGAAAATTTTATCATGCCCAAAAGCATTAAAAGTTACATTCGCAAAAACTCGCACGCCAAAGCCCGCACCCACTATAACACTTGGGCCACTTTTGACCATACAAAAGTGTATTTAATTGACCGCGAGCTGGCCTATACCGGCGGCATGAACATTGGCGAAGAATACCGCTACACCTGGCACGATATGATGGTGGCCCTGCGCGGGCCGGTGGTGGGACGGCTGGTGAAAAACTTTTATGAAGCCTGGTCTTTTAACGGCTGGGGCGGCGATTATGCCGCGGCTTGGCGTAAACTGTTCAGCAAGCGCCAACGCAAAGGTAACGAAGAAAAACCCGGCATGATAGACGTACGCCTGATGTACACCAAGCCTTCTCAGGCGGAAATTTTCCAGGCGCAGCTGGAAGCCATTAAGCGGGCCAAGCGGCGCATTTATATACAAAATGCCTATTTTTCTGACGACCGCATTGTAGGCGAACTGATTCAAGCGCGCGGGCGCGGGGTGGACGTGCGCGTCATTTTGCCCGGAGAAAACGATGTGGGCATTATGGACGCCAACAACCAAATTATGGCCAACAAACTCTGGCGCAATGGTGTGCGGGTATTTTTTTATAAGGGCATGAGCCATGTTAAAGCCGCCTTGTATGACGGCTGGGCGGTGGTCGGTTCGGCCAATTTTGACAAGATGAGCCTGTTTGTCAATCAGGAAATGAGCCTGGGTATATCCGACCCGGCTTTTGTGGCGGAGTTGGAAGAGCGCTTGTTTGAAAAAGATTTTGCTTTTTCTGAAGAAATGGATAAAGAGCGGGAAGTGGGGTGGACCTCTTTTGTGGTCGGTGCGCTGACCAACCAGTTATAAAAAGACCGCTCTATAAAGAGCGGTCTTTTTTATTTAAGGGGTTCCAGCGTTCGTTTGTAACCGTCTGTTTTGACCACTTTGGCTTTAAAAATGCGGCCGGGCGTGACGGGGCGGGTGAAGGTGACCTGGCCGTCAATGTCGGGCGCGTCTTTATAGGTGCGGCCGAAGGT
>CALUQA010000146.1 GCA_944322775.1 uncultured Elusimicrobiales bacterium | reverse complement strand
TTCGCCCATTGTCCAAAATTCCCCACTGCTGCCTCCCGTAGGAGTAGGGCCCGTGTCTCAGTGCCCTTGTGGCCGGTCGCCCTTTCAGGCCGGCTATCCGTCGTCGCCTTGGTAGGCCGTTACCCTGCCAACTAGCTGATAGACCATAAGATCCTCTCCAAGCGATAAATCTTTGATATTTAAGTGATGCCACTCAAATATGTTATGGGGTATTAGCAATCCTTTCGGACTGTTATTCCCCACTCGGAGGTGGATTTCTTATGTATTACTCACCCGTCTGCCACTAAACTTACTTCGGTATTGCTACCAAAACAAGTCCCGTTCGACTTGCATGTGTTATGCACGATGCCAGCGTTAACTCTGAGCCAGGATCAAACTCTCCATTAGAATTAATAACCGTTAAACCGCAAGCGGCTTAATGATTACCAATCGCTAACATCGAGTTGTTGACATTTGACTCTCTACTCTATTGAATTAACTTTGGTGTCATATTCTAAGTATATGACGTACTTAATGAGCCTTGAACCGTTTCAACCCTTGCGGGTTTCTTCCGTTTCAAATCGCCCATTCGCACATTGCTGTCAAATTTTCAGAGAGCGAAATTTCCTCTTTGCTATTCCGTTCACCGGAAAGCAGGGGAAATTTTTTAGTTATTTCTCACAGCCTCATTGCTGTAAAGATATAATAACAAATTATTTCGCGTTTGTCAAGCACTTTTTTAAAACTTTTTTAAAGTCTTAAAACTGCTCAACTCTTACTACTCTTATATTAAAGCAAATTTTTAAAAGTTTGTCAAGTCTTTTTTGAGAACTTCTTGATTGTCCAAGTAAGTCTTGCCTAAAAAGGCGGAGGTAAAAGACATCAGTAAATCGCAGCCGGCGTTTTTACGGTTTGTTTTTCTAGCTCGGTCTGAACTATCTGCATCCTTTTCTAATATAAGGTGATATTCAACTGCCTGAAAAATGTTAGTTGTAAAAACTTAAATGGTTTATTATGTTTAAAAGATCAATTCCGACTACCTTTATAGTATAACAAAAAAAGACAGAAATGTCAACCCCCTTTTTTTTCTTTTTTCAAAAAGATTAAAAAGAGGTCTTTTTGTTTACCGCGGAACGAACCATTTTCGTTCCTTATGTATATAGTATAGCGAATTTATTTTGTTTTGTCAACAATTATTTTCTCCGTCGGAGAATTGCCAATCAAAACACTGCTTACTACTTATTTACTCTAAACTTTTCCGCTTTTTGCTGCTAAAGAGTTTCTATAAAAGATCAATCATTTGTTGTGTATATATTATAACAAAACAAAATAAAGTGTGCAATATTATCTATACTCTAAAAGTCTGGCGCCTGCTGCCCAGCCGGATTATGATAGGTTATTAATATGTGCGCGCACGCGCGCGCGTACGACAAATGCCTTAATATAAAAAGGGACTGCGCTTATAAACACAGTCCCTTGTACCCTTTCTTTTTTTCCTAACCTAATTTAGGAAATCTTATTTGAACGGCTGGCAAGCGGGGTGCGTGCTCATCTGAAGACGATACGCATAGTCTTCATCGCTTTCGCCCGGGTAACGTCCGCCGAATAAAGCACCCAACCAAGAACCTTTTTCTTTTTTTGCCGCGGGTTCTTTTTTCGCTTCTTTGGCGGCCTGGGCCTTTTCTTGTTTGCGGGCTTCTTTTCTGGCTTTCATGCGTGCAGCAAAGGCATCACCCAAAGCCATCACCTTTCCCTCTCTGCCGGCATAGGGATAATAGGCCGGGGCTTGTTTTTCCGCTTGTTTAGTTGCAGCCGGTTTTTGAGAAGAAGTTTTTTTGGCTGCCGTTTTTTGTGCGGCCGGGGCCGGCGTGGTGCAGGGTGCATATTGTGCAAACTGGGCAGCATCTCCCAAAGAACCTAATACAAACATTTGTCTATAGTGTTTAATATTGGCTTGTGCAATGGCTTTTTCCAAATTCCCCACTTTTTTCTGTTCTTTTTTAATCGTCTGCTGGCGGGTAGATTTGCTTTGGGCAGACATATATTCTGTTCCAAAGCTATTGATATCTCTGACAGTTCCCAATCCTTGGGCGCTAGCAGCTACCGCGGCGAATACTACGGCACAGGTGGTTACGAATACTTTCTTCATTTCTTTTTCTCCTTGTTTTCTTGTTCTTTTCTTTTTTAAAAATAAAAAACCTCGCATTCTTTCATTACGAATGCGAGGTTATAAAATGCAAAAAATCAATTTTTATCTATTTATCATAGCACACTCTCGCAAACGCAACCTTTCTTCACCCACATAATTAGGGCGAAGTTCATAATAATTAGGTTGTTGTTGCGATAGTTTCTTTCTTGCATACGAAAAGTTTACAATAAATTTATTTTTTATGTCAATATTTTTTTATGATTTTCTGCAAAGCAATAAAAATCATAGAGAAAGTTTACAATAAATTTGTTTTTGTGTCAACAAAATTTTATACTATTGGTAAATTATGACAAATTTAAATGAACTTCTCAAGAACACTTCGCGCAGTCTTTATCTAAGCGCGCATTATCTTCCCTCGACGGTAAGAGGAACTTTTTCCATTGCCTATCTTTTATGCAGATATGCCGACAGTATTGCAGATACTTCACTATTAACAAACACGCAAAGATTAAAATGGGTTGAAATTTTCCCCACCTTAATTACACACCCGGACAGCGAAAAAGAGCAAGCCTTATTACAAGACCTTACCGGTTCCTCTTCTAATATATATGAAGAAAAACTGTTAAAAAATCTGCCGGCATGCCTCTCTGCTTTTAATCAATTGTCCGAGGCAGACCAAGCACTTGTTTTAAATGTGGTACATGCCGTATGTGAAGGCATGAAGATTGATTTAAAAACTTTCCCGCCGGAAAATGCACATCAGCTTTTTTCTTTTACACATCAAGCAGAACTGGAAAATTATTGCCACCTCATGGGCGGGGAACCCGGCGTATTTTGGAGCAAACTTATCACAGGGCACTTAAAAAAATTATCCGTAAACAATGAACATTTTTGGCAGCTGGGCAAAGATATAGGCGATGCACTGCAAATTGTAAATATTCTGCGGGACTTGCCGCGTGATCTGCGCATTGGGCGCTGCTATTTTCCGTCGGAACAATTAAAGCAATACGGACTGAACGCACAAGATTTGCTGGAACAAATAAACAGCCCTCGTTTTGAACCCATTAAAAAATATTGGATTAACTGGGGAAGAGAAAAATTGCGCTCCGCCAAAGCCTACTTCGCCGCCTTGCCGCGCACCTCACCGCGTTACCGTGCCACCATGGCTTGGCCGGTGCTGTGGGCGGCAGACACCTTAAATAAACTGGAAGCGGAAACAAATCTTTTAGACCCGGCCCACCGTGTTAAAATTTCGCGCAACCGCATTTATGCAACATTGGCTCTCACGCCGCCGCTTCTTTTAAGTAATACTTTATTTAATAAATGGCTGGAATATAAACTGGGCCCGCGTCCATAAAACAGGGCCCAGAAAAAATAGGTCTTTTTTGGCCCTTGATTTTTGCACGAAATGGCCTAGACTAACAGTACAAAGTACCGCAGGTCAGCCTGAAGTCCTTGGTTGCAGTTGCTGGAGGCACGGCGTGTTTCCCGATTGCGTGAAGACCCGGATACAGAGCCCCGGCGGGAAAGAGGAACAGAAGTCATGAAAATGACATACATGAGCTAAACCCCCGAAATAATACGCGGGGGTTTATTTTTTGCCTTTTAAAAAAGACCTGCTTGTGGCCAGCAGGTCTTTCTTTTATTAATAAAGTTATTTTCCTTCCCGTTCTTTCTTTTTCATTTCCCGCCAGAGGGCCAAGGCTTCTTCGGGCGTGGCGGCTTTGGCATGGTCGCCAAACACATGCGGGTGGCGGCGGTGCAGTTTTTCGTCCAAATAAACAATTACGTCGTCTATGGTAAATTTACCTTCTTCTTCTGCAATTTGTGCATTCATCAGCACCTGCAGCAACACATCGCCCAGTTCTTCTTTCATATTTTCGTCGTCTTTATTGTTGATGGCGTCAATCAGTTCCTGGCTTTCGTTTTGCAGGCATTTAATCAGGCTTTCATGCGTCTGTTTTTTATCCCACGGGCAGCCGTTGGGGCCGCGCAAAGTGGCAATGGTCTGCTTTAAATTTTCAAAATTGGTTTTCATTGTAGGCCTCCGGCAAAAATGCTATATCATTATTATATGAAAATAAATTTAAAACTCCTGTTGGCGGCCTTTTTTATGGCCAGTTTTATGCCCGGCGCTTTGGCGCAGGTTACCGTCGTTAAATTAGACGGTCAAAAAATTTATTTGGACACCACTGAACTTAACCGTAATGTTTCCGTCGGGGACAGCTTTAAAATTATCACCGGTCAGGAAAAACTGACCAACCCCAAAACCGGCAAAGACTTGGGGCTTTTATACCACTATTCGCCGGAAGGAAAAATTATTGAAGTGCAGCCCATGTATGCCGTGGGCGAACTGCCCCAAAAAGGCGATTATACCGTTGGGCAGGAAGCCGTCATTGAAGCCCCCGTACAGACGATAACCGTGCAGACGCCCGCCGCCGCTACCGTCGAAACGCCTGCTGCCGCAACGCCTAAAAAAGCCTTGGTGGCAAACCGCAAAATCAAAACCTATCCCGTCATCGCGCGCGAAGTAATCAGCGCCGTTAAGGCGGACTTGAATGCTTTGCTCGGGCAAGAGTTTGCCGTGGCGGACACCAAAGGCCGTCTGGCCTTGTACACCGAAGAAAACAATGCGCTTCACCAAGTGGCCGAATACAAACTTTCCGGCGGGAAACAGTTCTTGTCCCTGTCTGCCCAAGACGTGATGGGCACGGGCAAAGCCCAGCTTTTTGCCGCCGTATACAGCAGCAAAGACCAGCGCATTTCCACACTTATTTTTGACGTAACCGACAACGAGTTTAAGCAAATTGATTCCATGCCGTATTTTGCCAAAGAACTGGGCTGCGGAAACGATAAAAAAATCTATGTGCAAAAGCCCTTTACCAGCGGCGCCAAAGCAGGCGACGTGCGCGAACTGACCTATAAAAAAGGCCGCTTTTCTTCCGGCAAAAAAGTGACGTCTTCCCGCGGCAACTGGCTGACGGGGCTGAACTACTTTCCCGTGGAAAATGACGCCGAAAACAATTTTATTTATACCACTTCCAACGGTCATCTGCGCCTGCGCTTGGACAACGGGAAATATGTGGACAGTCCGGCGCTTTTCGCAACGGCTCCAAATCGTGTAAAATATAAACAAGAAATCATTTCGTTTTATCCCTCCGTCCAAGCCTATGATTCCAACGGCCGCGCCGTGTTGGCCGCCGTGCAGAACGAAGCAGAGTTTGGGATTTTATCGGAGAGTTTCGGTTCTTACAAAAGCGGAAAATTTCATTTCTTAACGTATGAAAACGGCGTCCTGGACGTAGGCGAAACCGTGGATTTAAACGGTTTTCTCTACGACACCAACTGCACCGACTTGGGCATACTGGCCCCGCAGGTTGTTTCGGGCGGACAGACCGTACTGACGGAAATTTACAGATAATGCCGGGCTTAGCCCGCAAGGAGATTTAACGTGGAAAACGATAACAACACCATTCATTTGTTAGACAAAGGCTTTATCCGGCTGGTAGATTTCATGGGCGGCGATAACCGCGTGGTCAGCTCGGCCCGTGTGTCTTTCGGCGCCACCACCAAAGGCGAAGAAAAAGACAAAGGCCTTATCAAATACCTGCTTGAGCACCGCCACCACACCCCTTTTGAACATTGCTATTTTCAGTTTCACGTTTGCTGCCCCATTTATGTGGCACGGCAATGGATGCGCCACCGCTGGGGTTCTTTCAACGAAATCAGCGCGCGCTATACGCAAGTAAAAGACGAATTTTACATTCCCGAACATTTCCGCGGGCAGGATTTTAAAAACAGACAAGGCTCCGTGGAAGCGCACATGGACGACGCCGCCCTGCGCAAGCTGTACGAAGACAGCGTGGAAGCCTCTTTTGCCACGTACAACAAACTAATTGAAGCCGGCGTCGCGCGGGAAATGGCCCGCGGCGTATTGCCCGTGTGCCAATACACCCAATTCTATTGGAGCGTAAACGCCAGAAGCCTTTTAAACTTTTTGCAGCTGCGCCAAGACAGCCACGCCCAATACGAAATCCGCGTCTATGCAGACGCCATTGCAAAGATTTTTAAAGAAAAAATGCCGTGGTCTTGGGAAGCCTTTGAAGCGTTGGACAAAAAACTTCCCTTGGGCGCGGCCTAATTCAAACAGGGAGACTTTAAACCTATGCGCGTACTTGGCATGATTATGGCCGGCGGCAAAGGCGAACGCCTTTACCCGTTGACCAAAGACCGTTCCAAACCGTCCGTTCCGTTTGGCGGCAAATACCGCATTGTGGATTTTGTGCTGTCCAATTTCGTCAACTCGGGGATTTTTTCTTCCTACGTGCTCGTGCAATATTTGTCCCAAAGTTTGATTGAATATCTGCGCACCACATGGCGTACGGAAGGGTTAATTCCGGATCATTTTATAACCTGCGTACCCCCGCAAATGCGTTTGGGTGAAATTTGGTACAGAGGCACGGCCGACTCCGTGCGCCAGAACATCAACCTGGTGCGCGATTTTGCGCCGGACTTGGTGGCCGTTTTCGGCGCCGACCACATTTACCGCATGGACGTGCGGCAGATGATTGACTTCCACCTCAAAAACAAGGCAGACGTCACCGTGGCCGCCAATACGGTGGACATTAAAGACGCCCCTTCCTTCGGCATTTTGGGCACGGACGAAAACCACCGCATTATCCAATTTGACGAAAAACCCCAAAAGCCCAAACACATTCCGGGCAACCCCAAAGCGGCTTTTGCCTCCATGGGCAACTATATTTTTAACACCGACGTGCTGCTGCAAGTGCTGCAAAAACGCTTCTGCGACGTGCCCGCGCTGGATTTTGGCAAACACATTCTGCCCAAAATTTTGACCGATCACCGCACCTTTGCTTATGACTTTCAAAGCCAAACCCTGCCTGGCGCCAAACCTTATGAAGAACAAGGCTACTGGCGCGACGTGGGAACCATAGAGTCCTTCTGGCAAACGCACATGGACCTGCTGGGCCCCAAACCCAAACTGGATTTGGACAACCCCAAATGGCCCATCAATACCACGGCCTACCGTGTGCCCCCCACCAAATACATGGGCGGCACGGTGATTAACTCGCTTATCAGCAACGGCTGTGTTATTCACCCCAAAGCCAAAATTAAAGACTGCGTTTTGGCCAGCAGCGTCATCGTGCATGACGGCGTGGAAATGGAAGGCTGCGTGGTGATGGACAACTGCGAAATTAAACCGGGTGCCAAGTTAAAACGGGTAATTATAGACCGCTTTAACACCATTCCGGCCAAGCAGACCATCGGCCTGGACCAGGAAGCCGACGCACAACATTACTACATAGACCCTTCGGGCATTGTGGTGATACCGCGCGGCAAGAGCAAGTTTCTTTAACACACAGGGCGCCTTAACCGGCGCCCTTTTTTTGTCCGTTTAGCCCGCCGCAAGGCAAACGCATTTTATATAATAAAAACGATGATAAAGAAAATCTTTTTGCGCGACCAAGACGAAATTTTGCTGGCCCTGGGCGTACAGGACCGCAAACTGCGCGCGTTGGCAAAAGAATTTAAAATAGACGCCACCGTTAAATATAACGAAGACGGGCAAGGGGCAGAACTTTCGCTTAAAGGCACGCACTCCCGCCTGGATAAAGCCTTGGCACGGCTTAAGAAAATTTTGGAAATGTCCGCCAAAATGAAGACGGAAGAGCCCGAACAGGACCGCGTGCCGTTTAAAGACAACATCATCTTCCGCCCGGAACACGCCCGCCCCATAGAAGCCCGCACCGAAAACCAAAAAAAATATATTGAAGCCGTTTTTGACAATGACCTGCTGGTTTCCGTCGGCCCTGCCGGCACGGGCAAAACTTTTTTGGCCTGCGCGTGCGCACTGCGCGCGCTGGAGCTGGGCATGGTGGAACGCATTATCGTCACCCGCCC
>CALUQA010000145.1 GCA_944322775.1 uncultured Elusimicrobiales bacterium | reverse complement strand
GACGCCGCATTTGGTGGGCAAACTAAAACGCGCTTATATCCGCACCGGGCAAAGCAGCCGGCCGGAAATCCTGGTCCACCCCGACCGCCTGCCCTGGCTGCTGGACCACCGCAAACAATCCGAACGCCTGCGCCATATTTTGTATGACAAGGCCGAAAGCCACTTTGAAAATTACCTCAAAACAAAAAACATCAACCCGGCCGATTTGACGGTGGGCACCTTGTCCATTATGCCTTTGTACCCCGAAGAGCCGCTGACCGATTACCGCAAGCTGCCGGGCATTATCCAGTGCGTCACGCAAGCTTTCCCGCCGGCAGACACCAACACCCTGCAGCCGGTGCAGGACGGCATTGCCGTGATAGACGGCGCCCGCGGCGTGCACCAGTTAAAAGAGTTTAACGCCTATGGCCTGTTAATGTCCAAATGGGACGCGGCCAAAACCGTCTCTTTCAACGGGCACGATACGCGCGCGGTAGACTTTGTGGACGTAGCCCGGCGCACGGTACGTTTTTTTCAATGTGCACTTAAATTTATAGACAAACTTTCTTTTGGCGGCCCGCTGTACTTCCGCTTCAAAATGAGCAATACCCGCGGCTTGCGCGCCCAGTTTGAAAATCAAACCGCCACCGTGTTGGAAGACTACCTGCGCCTGGACGACAACTTCAACCTGGCGGAAGCCACCGCCCGCCTGCAGGAAATTTTGCATACTACGCTGCAAATGTCTGCCTGGGCATTGGGGCTGCAGCTTTCCAACGGGCAGATACAAAATTTGTTAACCCGTTTGTTAGAGGATAAAAAATGAACAAAGCTTTCACCCTTATTGAAATGATGGTCGTTGTGCTTATTATCGGCATTTTAGCGGCCGTAGCCGTGCCCGCCTATCAAAATGCCGTGCAAAGCGCCCGCAATACAGAGGCTACCATTTGGTGGGGCCAGCTGCATCGTGCAGGCGCCGCGCGCTACATGACGCAAGAACGGGCACAGCGCTACGAAAAAAACGTAAACGAAAAAGGAAAATTAAAATACTTTACCGTTGCCTTTTTCTGCCGCACCAAAGACGACCCCAACGAAAACTGCTGGGAGCTTGAGCTGCGCTTGAAAGACGAAAATCAGCGCATTCAATATTTTTTGGCCACGCAAAAAAACATGCAGGAGCTGGTCTGCGTGCCGCTTAACGGGGCCGGGGAAAGCTTTTGCCGCGGACAAGCCGGCAACGAAGACGACCCCGACGCAAACATAGAGGGGCAGGACGGTTTTATCATTCGCAATTAAAGGGTTATTTCTCCTCTAGGACACACGATAATTTGGTATCATGTAAATATGCAAAAAACAGTAAAAGTCGGCAATATAAAAATTTCTAATACTCTCCCACTGGTTTTTATGACGGGCACCTGCGTGATTGAAAGCGAATAGCACTATATAAACACCGCTAAAACGCTTAAAAAAATCATCGCCAAAACGGGCCACCCGTATATTTTGAAAGCCTCTTTTGACAAGGCAAACCGCACCTCTTTAACGGCTTACCGCGGCCCCGGGTTGACCAAAGGCTTGGAAATTTTGGAAAAAGCCAAACGCATTACCGGCCTTCCGCTGGTGGTGGATGTGCACGAACCCTGGCAGGCCGAAGAAGTGGCCCGCGTAGCCGACATGCTGCAAATACCGGCTTTCCTGTGCCGGCAAACCGATTTGGTGCTGGCCTGCGCCGCCACTGGCAAAGCCGTAAACGTCAAAAAAGGACAGTTTTTGGCCCCCGGCGCCATGGAACAAGTCATCAAGAAAATAGAATCTGAAGGCAACCATAAAATTTTGCTCACCGAACGCGGTGCCAGTTTTGGCTATGGCGACTTGGTGGTGGATATGCGCTCGCTGGAAATTATGAAGCAATTTGGCTACCCCGTCATTTTTGACGCCACCCACTCGGTGCAAAAACCGGGTGCGTTGGGCACCGCCACCGGCGGCAACAGCGCCCTGGCACCGGTGCTTGCCAAAGCGGCCACCGCCTTGGGCATTGCCGGCGTATTTTTTGAAGCGCACCCCAACCCCAAAGAGGCGCTTTCCGACGGGCCGAACTCCTTGGACATGAAACAAGTGGAAAAAATGACCCGCCAGTTAAGCCAAATTGACGCGCTGGTTAAAAAATTTAAATAGGTGTCTTATGGCCGAACCTTTTATTCCAACGATTAAATGGCATATAAAAGTGTTGGCCGTGCTGCTGGCTTTATGCGCGGCGGCGTTTTTTGTGGTGTCTTTTGCCGCCAAGAAACTGCCCCCGCAATACCAAAAGAAAACCCCAGCCCCCGAAACAACCCCGTGGCTGGATTAGAGGCAACCATGATCTACGACGATAAAGATATTTTAAAAACCGCCCAACGCGTACTAAGCGTGGAGCACAAAGCGTTGGAGCTTTCGCGCAAAAGTTTGGACGAAGGATTCTTAAAAGCCGTTAAAGCCTGTGCAGAAACCAAAGGGCGCGTCGTAGTGTTGGGCATTGGCAAAAGCGGGCTGATCGGGCGGAAAATTTCCGCCACGCTGGCCTCTACGGGCACGCCTTCCTTCTTTGTTCACCCCGTGGAAGCGTTACACGGCGACTTGGGCATGATTGTAAGCGGGGATGTGATTTTGGCCATTTCTTTTTCCGGCCAGACGGAAGAAATTAACAAAATTCTGCCTTCGCTGGCGCGGCGCAAGCTGACCATTATTTCCATGACGGGGCATGAAAACTCCAAGCTGGCGTTAATG
>CALUQA010000144.1 GCA_944322775.1 uncultured Elusimicrobiales bacterium | reverse complement strand
CAGCCCGATGTGCTTTCCGTGTGCGAAAACGGCTTTGGCAAACGCACGGCGTTCAGCGAATACAAACGCCAGCACCGCGGCGGCATGGGTGTCATCACCATTAAAACCAGCGAACGCAACGGCGCGGTCGTAGGTATTAAACTGGTGGACGAAACCAAAGACCTTATGGTCGTGACGGAAAAAGGCATGACCATTCGCACCCGCTGCGAAGAAATCCGCTCCGTAGGCCGCAACGCCCAAGGCGTGCGCCTGGTGAAGCTGGAAGAAGGCGACAAAATCGCCCGTATCGCTCCCGTCGTCAAAGACGAACCGGACGAAGAGAGCGAAGAAGGGAAATAATTCCCTTTGATTTCAAAACCCGGCCCCTTTTTAGAGGCCGGGTTTTTTGTATTTTACCCCCAGAAATTTATCCGTATTTAAACAGCCTGCCGTACGCGCACGAAAGAGAAAAAGCAAAAACGTCGTCGTAAAACAAGGGTTTACTTTTGGCACGTAAAGTGCTATAAAGTATCTAGGGGAGTTTGGTATGAGGACAAATCCGCACATATTAGAGATTAATACGCGTGCGTGGCTGGCCCGTCTGGAGGCCAAACACGGACGGCGCTTTACGCTGCCGGAAATTCCGGACCAGTATTGGCAGGAATTTAAAGACCTCGGCTTTGATGCCGTTTGGTTGATGGGCGTTTGGAAACAAAGCCCCAAAGCAGGCCAAATCGCGCGGGAAAATGCCGATATACAACAGCAAATCCGCCAAGTATATCCGGACTTTAATGCGCAGGACATTATTGCCTCTCCCTATGCCGTGTACGCCTATGAAGCCGCCGAAGATTTGGGCGGCGAAGCCGGCCTGCGGCAACTGCATGAAAAATTAAACGGCATGGGCATGGATTTGTTCCTGGATTTTGTGGCCAATCATACCGCCATAGACTGCCCCACCGTTACCGCAAACCCCGATTTCTACATCAATACCGGCAAAGAGGAACCCCGCGCCCATAAAGATTGGTTTTTTAAAAACGATAACGGCGTGTGGGTTGCCCACGGGCGCGACCCCTATTTTGCCCCGTGGACGGATACGGCACAGCTCAATTACTTTAATCCCAAAACCAAAGAATTTATGCTGCAAAATCTGCTCAAAGTGGCCGATTTGTGCGACGGCGTGCGCTGCGACATGGCCATGCTGACGCTTAACAAAGTGCACAGAGATACCTGGTGGGAGTTTATCGGCGGCAATTTGCCCAAAGAAGAATTTTGGTCCATTGCCCTGCAAAAAGTGCGCGAAGCACACCCCGATTTTAAATTTATTGCCGAAGTGTACTGGGGCCTGGAATGGGAAATACAGGAAATGGGCTTTGACTACACCTACGATAAAGTGCTTTACGACCGCTTGCGCTTTTCCAATTCCGAAGACATCAAAGGCCACTTGGGTGCGGAGCATTTGTTCCAAATGCGCTCCATTCGCTTTACGGCCAACCACGACGAAGAAGAAAGCCTCAAGGCTTTCGGGCGCGAAAAATCGCTGGCGGCCAGCACCATCATTGCCACCCTGCCCGGCGCCCGCATGATTTATTTGTTCCAAATGTTGGGGCACCCGGTGCGCGTGCCGATACAGTATATTAAAGACTTTTTTAAAATTGACGAGCCGATTTATCAGTATTACTGCAAACTGCTCAAAATTGCTTCCAAGCCGGCCTTCCACGGAGGGCAATGGTCGCTGACGGACGTAAACAACTGTGGGGAAGATGTTTCTTGTCGACATGTGCTGTGTTGGACGTGGAAACAGATGAACACGGCTTCCACGGTCGTGATTAATTACAGCGACACTCCGGCCCGCTGCCACCTGAAAATAAAGGCTGCCGGCGGAGAAGGCAAAAAAATTACGGAAGAATTCTCCGGCAGTGAACACGACGTGACGCCGGACATACAGCAAAAAGGGTTTGATATAGAGCTTAAACCTTTTGAAAGTAAAATATTTACTTACGGCATTTAAAAAGTCCCCGGGCGCGTCCCGGGGATTTTTTTGTGTGTTTAAGGGTTTTATTTATCGGCGGGCGAACCGTTGTCCTGCTCCCGTGTTACGTATGGGACGAAAACAAATAATTTATTTTTAAGAAGAAAAAAGGTGTTTATTTTGCTCCTTATTTAATACAATATTTATGTAGGCAAATTTGGGCGGAGAAACAGTCGCTTTTTTGCCCCAAATTAATTTATAATATATGTATAACTTACCGCTCGGTAAATAAACGGAGGTGCCATGCGCTTTGGTCCCTTTACCCCGCAGGACCAACTTACGGTCACCAGTTTGGGGTTAGAATTTGCCGTTGCGGTAGCCTTGGGAACGGGGTGCGGCTTTTGGGCCGACCGCCGTTTTGAAACGTTGCCTTGGCTGACAGTGCTTGGCATGTTTGCCGGGTTTGCCTTAGGCATGTACATTTTGATTAAAGAAGCCAGAAAGATGGCCCGCCAAGCGGCGCCGTCTAAGGACGAGAAGAAAGATGGAAGTCTCTGAAACACTAGCACATCATATTTTGGACCATGATTTCGGCGTCATGTTTGGTACGCTGCATTTGCCGATTACCACCCATACGGTAACGATGTTTTGCATAAGCATTGTGCTTTTGGTGTTGGGCCTTTTGATGGCCCGGCAAGGCAAAGGCGTTTTTTCGCGCCTGATGCATACCCTGGGGGAAGAATACGTCGCTTTTATGCGCGATGGCATTGTGGTGCCCGGCATGGGCGTGGAAGGCAAAACGTTTGTGTCGTATTTCTGCACATTATTTTTGTTTATTTTAGTTTCCAACCTGGTGGGGCTTATCCCGCAAATGAAGACCATCACCTCCAACATTGCCATTACGGGCGGGCTGGCTTTGTGCTCCGGCGCGCTGATTGTGTATTGCGGCATTAAATTCCACGGGGTGTGGGGCTTTATCAAATCGTTTGTTCCCGGCGGAACGCCGTGGTGGCTGGTGCCGCTGCTTTTCCCGTTGGAAGTGGTCAGTCTGCTTATCCGCGTGTGCGTGTTGGCTATCCGTTTGTTTGCCAATATGATTTCCGGGCACATGGTGTTGCTTAGCTTATTGTTAATCGTTTTTATTATTGGGCAACTAAGCAAATTGGCCGGCGTGGGCACCGCCCTGCCTGCCATGGGGCTTGAAATTGCCATGACGTTGCTGGAACTGCTGGTGGCGTTTTTGCAGGCGTATGTGTTTACGCTGCTGACGTCCATTTACGCAGGGCTGGTTATTCATTCGCATTAATTTAACTGGCGGGCCTGGCCCGCAAAAGGAGAAAACATATGGAACTGGAAGTATTGAAATATTTGGCAGCCGGTATCGGCGCCGGTATGGTTGTGATCGGGGCCGCTATTGGCTTGGGCAAAATCGGTAATGCCGCTTTGGAAGGTTCTGCCCGCCAGCCGGAAGCCGCCAACGCCTTGCGCACGACGATGATCATCATTGCCGCTTTGCTCGAAGGTGCGGCCATGTTGGGTCTGGTCATTTGTTTGTTGGCGCTTTTCCTGTAAGTTTTTTTCCGTAAGAGGAAAGAATGGAAAAACTGTTAAATCCCGATTTCGGGGTCATGGCGCTGACCATCGTCAACTTTTTGCTTTTGGTGTGGCTCTTGCATAAATTTGCCTGGAAGAGCCTCATCGGCGCGTTGGAAAAACGCGAAAAGCAAATAGCAGACGACAAAGCCGCCGCCGCACAGGCCCGGCAGGAAGCGCAAAACATCAAAGCCGAGTTGGACGCCAAATTGCAGCACATTGCCGAACAAGCCGCGCAAAAAATGCAGGAAGCCGTGGCCTTGGGCAATGCGCAAAGAGAGCAGCTGCTTACTGAAACCAGACAGCAGGCGGACAGACTCATCGAGCAAGCCAAAGCGCAAATTGAAGCCGAGAAGAACAAAGCCTTGGTCGACGTGCGCGAACAAGTGGTCAACACGGCCTTGTTGGCAGCTGTTAAAGTGACGCAGCAGCAAATGAATAAAGAATCCGCCGAAAAAGTGGTGGACGAAGTGTTGCGTGAGGTAAAAAGCGCAGGTTCCGCCCGCGCATAAGCAAGTATGAAAAGTGCAGACCGTATTTTAGCCCGGCGTTATGCCCGTGCCTTTGACGCATTAAGCCAAGACGGCACGCAGGCCGGCGCCCGTTTTGAGGCCTTGCAGCAGGCCGCGCAAGCCTTGCGCCTGGCCGACGGGTATATGAAAGACCCGGCAGTAGCCTCGGCCCAAAAGGCCGCGTTTGCCAAGCAAGCTTTGCAAGGCGACGACGCCGTGGCCGGTTTTGTCTGCGAGCTGATTATGGCCAAACGCTACTATCTGCTGCCCGCGGCCACCGCGGAAGTGGGCCGCTTGCTTGACGAGCGTTTGGGCCGTGTGCGTGCCCAGGTGCAAAGCGCGTTTGAACTGTCCGAAGCGCAAAAAGCCCGCGTGCAGGAAGCCTTAAGCCGTTTCAGCGGCAAGCAGGCCGTGGCGCAGTATCAGACGGACGCCTCCCTTTTGGGCGGGCTGCGCGTGCGCATGGGGGACGTGCTTATAGACGGCACGCTGAAAGGACAATTTGAAAGATTAAAACAAGAATTAACCAAATAACGGTGCAAGTATGGCAATAAGACCGGAAGAAATAACCAATATCATTAAAGATAAAATAGAACATTTTCAGACCAAAGCGGACTTGAGCGAAGTCGGCACCGTCATTCAAGTCGGCGACGGCATTGCCCGAGTCTATGGTTTGAACCAGGTCAAAGCCTCTGAGCTGGTGGACTTTGGCAACGGGGTCAAAGGCATGGCGATGAACCTGGAATATGACAACGTCGGCTGTGTGCTGATGGGGTCGGACGATTTGGTGCATGAAGGCGGTACAGTCAAACGCACGGGCGAGGTAATCAGCATTCCCGTAGGGGAAGGCATTATCGGCCGCGTGGTGGACCCATTGGGCCGCCCCTTAGACGGAAAAGGAGAGATTAAAGCCGATAAAAATATGCCGCTGGACATTGTGGCCCCCGGCATTGTAGAGCGCCAGCCGGTTAAACAGCCGCTGCAAACCGGGCTAAAAGCCATAGACGCCTTGGTGCCTATCGGCAAGGGTCAACGCGAGCTGATTATCGGAGACCGCCAAACCGGCAAAACCGCCATTGCCATAGACGCTATTATTAACCAAAAGAATTTACCGGCCGACCAGCGCTGTCTGTGCATTTATGTAGCCATTGGGCAAAAAAACAGCACCGTAGCCCAAGTGGTGCAAACGCTGACGGACTTTGGCGCTATGGAATATACCACCGTCGTAGCCGCTACCGCGGCGGACCCGGCCTCTATGCTTTATATCGCGCCGTATGCCGGCTGCTCTATCGGCGAATATTTTATGTGGAAAGGCAAGGACGTGCTGATTGTGTATGACGATTTGTCCAAACACGCCCAAGCCTACCGCCAAATGTCTTTGCTGCTTCGCCGTCCGCCCGGCCGCGAAGCCTACCCCGGCGACGTATTTTATTTGCATTCCCGTTTGTTGGAACGCGCCTGCAAACTCTCTAATGAAAACGGCGGCGGCTCTTTAACCGCTCTGCCGATTATTGAAACGCAGGCCAACGACGTGTCTGCCTATATTCCGACCAACGTTATTTCTATCACAGACGGGCAGATTTATTTGGAAAGCAGCCTCTTTTTAAGCGGCGTTAAGCCGGCTGTCAACGTGGGGCTTTCCGTGTCGCGTGTAGGC
>CALUQA010000143.1 GCA_944322775.1 uncultured Elusimicrobiales bacterium | reverse complement strand
CGACGCTCTTCCGATCTGTTTAAATTTTATTTAATTTCGTAACAAGTGCCCACGGAATATCCGCCGCTGACGCTTTTGCAAAGCCACTCGCCGTTTTTGTCTCCGGGGTTAGGGCAACAATAAATGGCCGAGGTTACTCCGGCATTGGTTACGATGGGAAATTCCATTTCCAAATAGTATCCGCCCAAATTGCTTTGCACGGTAAGAGAATCGTGGTTCAAAATATAGGTAAAGTTGCCTTCCGTCATGGAAGCCGACTCTGTATTAATTCCATCAAATCCGACGTCCAGCTGAGAAAAAGTAGAAGGGGGCAAGCCATTAGCAGCTTTAAAGCGCAGGGCGGAGTCAAGAATCGTTTTGCCCTGGCTCAGGCCTTCTATCATTTCTGCTCTGCGCACGCTGCGCGAATACTGCGGAATGGCAATGGAGGCCAAAATACCCATAATCATGACGGCAACCAAAAGTTCCAAAAGCGTAAAACCCTTGTTCATGTTTGCTCCTTATATATATGTATATATTCAAGTATAGTGTTTTAATGAAGGGCTTGCAAGCTAAGTTTTTAAAAAGCAAAAAGCCCTTTGTATGCTAAAGAAAATGAAAAAGAAGACAAATAAAAGGGCAATTCCCCGTCGGGAAATAGAAAATATTTGAAATATTTTTTATCGGTACACTAAAAAGGGGAAATAGGATAGCAGTCTTTTAACTTGCTTGTCAAGACTAGATTAAAAAGTTGCTTGCAATATTTTTTGCAATTAAGTAAAGTTTGTGGGTAGGGTAGTTTAAATTATTAAGGAGGAGTACTGCATGAAGAAACTACTGGGCTTGCTCTTGGTTACTGCCATGGCTTTGCCTATGAACGCAGCTGTATTAGATAATGTGGACGTCATTGGTGAAATTGAAGCCATTGGCGCTGAAAACAACTTGGGTCAAAATGGTGCTAATGGTGCCGCTTCCCGTGTGATGGCGGGGCTGTCTGCCGAATTGACCGAAGATGTGACCGCCAATGTGCAGTTTGTCTACAACAACCAATGGGACGGTTCCACGCAAGGCAACAGCCTCAATAAATATCAAGACGATATTTATTTGGCAGAAGCCAACATTGCCTTGGCTAATCTGTTTGATTGCTTTGAATTGACGGTCGGCCGCCAATTCTACGGCGATGAAAACAGCGCTGTACTGTATTTTGGTCCTCGCCATGGATACATGGCCGCTTTGGATGCTCCGGTGACTTCTTTGGACGCCGCCAAACTGACCTACTCCGATGATTTTAAAGCCGTAACCTTAATCGCCGGTAGAACGCAACTGTTCTCCAACCTGTTGCCTACCTCTGCCGATGGTGCTAAATTCTTTGGTGCTGATATCCGCTTGAACCTGACCGACATGGTTAAAGCTCAAGTGTATGGTTATGCGCTTAAAGATGAAGCCTGGGGTAACGATGAAGAATACCAGGGCTTCTACGGTGCTAAAGTATCCTTGACGCCGGAAGCCGGCTTGCTGAGCGTGGAATATGCCCGCAGCCATGACGGCAACCGCTTAATCAAAGAAAGCCACGACAACGACTACTTGGTCAAAGTGGACGGCTCTTTGAATATGGACGCCTTCACGCCCAGAGCTGCTTTCATCTACCAGAAAGAAGCTGTGTCTGAATTCGGTGCTTATGCGCCGGGCTTGGTGTATGGCAAAACCCGCTTTGGTGCCAACCCGTATGAAGCGTTAGACAATGCCCGTATCTTCAACGTGGGTGTTGACTATGCTTGGGAAAAATGGACCTTCGCCTTGGACGGCTTTGCCTTCCAGGACAGAACGGCCCAGCACGAAGCTACGTGGGAAGCGGACTTGACCGCTACCTACCAGCATAACGAAAATGTGGACCTCTTCGCCGGCATTGGCTATGCCAAATTGGGCGGCCCTGCTGAAGGGGATAAAGCTTTCAACCAGTCTGACGCCACCGTGTGGCAGGCCGGCTTGAACGTGAAGTTCTAATCTGTTTTAACGCAGATAAAACCCCGCCTTCGGGCGGGGTTTTTGTTTGTCCCATCGGAAAAGCCAACAATATCCCAAACCCTCATGTTTAAAAAGATATCCGTTTTTGCTCGGTTCCGGCATGCACGCGCGGCCGTGACTTTAAAGAGAGCTTTTTCAGGAGTATTTGGGGGTTCCTTTATATAGATAAAATAGATACAATAAAGAATATGTTATTACCTTATAAGGGGGACGTACAATGAAGGGACTAAAACACCTGGGCGCGGCGTTGGGGCTGGCCTTTTTATTTTCTGTTGCACACGGGCAGGAGTTACAAGTGGTTTCTGCCTCACCCAAAGGGGAAAATGCCGCCGGCGCGCGCACGGCCATTAGCGTAAATTTCAATATGCCGGTGACGGCACTTTCCGAAAGCAGTGCCTTTGCCGCCGAAGAGTGCCCGCTTCAAGTGCTGCCTACCGTGGAAGGCACCTGCCGCTATTCCGGCACCCAGACCCTGCTTTTTGAACCCAAAGAAAACTGGCAAAATGCCACCCTTTATCACGTTACGTTACCGGCAGGGTTTAAATCTTCCGTTTCCGGCAAAGCCTTGGCCGAAGATTACAGTTGGACGTTTTCTACCTCCCGCCCCCAGGTGCAGAACATCGCCCCTTATAATAATGAAATGTGGATTGCCACCCGTCCGCTCATTTACGTCACCCTTTCCCAACCGGTATATATGCCTTCCGTTGAGGGGGCGGCCCGTTTGACTTACATGGGCCACGAAATGGACTGGCTGGACAAAATTAAATCCTTCTTTAATATAGCGCCGGAAAAAACGGACCTGGTGGAAATTTCCGTTCCCTTGCAGGTGCGTGCGCTGACTGACGAAGAATATGAAAAAGATTTTTCGTATATGGACAGAGACCGCATTTTTGTGCTCGTCCCGCAAAAAGATTTGCCGCCTGATACAAAAGTAACTCTTACGCTGGCCGACACACTGCGCGGCAAAGAAGGCGTGCTGGGCTTGCAGGAACCTTATACCTCTTCTTTTTATACGTATCCGACGTTAAAAATTACGGGCGGCAACTATAACGGCTGCCTGCCCTTTGACGCGTATGTTTCTTTTTCCTCGCCGGTGCGCTTGAGCGATTTGCTTAAACACATTCAGGTGTCGCCCGCTTCGGCCTTGCTGCCCGTAACGGAACAGGAAGCCCAAACCTTGGGTCGCCAGCGCTATGGGGAAGAAGCCGGCGAAGGCTGGTTTGAAATGCCGTTGTCTTTCCTTAAAATTGAACCGCGCCAGACCGTCACCGTAACCATTGATGAAAACTTGACCGACATTTACGGCAGTCGCTTGGGCTCGGCGCATACGCTTACGGTTACCAACGAAGGCTATTGCCCCGCCGCCACGTTTAAAGGCGGCCAGGGCGTGCTGGAAAGCTACCTGCCTTTGCGCCACCCCATAGACGTGCTCAACGAAAAAGAACTGGAAGTGTCCGCCGGGCGCTTTAGCAAGGCAGACTTTATTCCTTTTAATAAAAAGACGGTTTACTATTGCAGCAAGGCGGAAATTGCCCAGGCCAACCTGCAGTTTAACGGCGCTTATACGTTTGACGAAGTGCCCGACAAAACACAAAAAACGTATTTGGATTTAAAAAAGTTTAACCCCACGGGTCAAAACAGTATTATTTATTCTCAGGTGCGTGTGCCGAGCAAAAACCGCGAAGACGGCTTCTGCTGGGTGGGCGCGACGGACAACATTACCGATTTGGGCGTTACGCTTAAAACCTCTCCCACCAATATTTTGGTGTGGGTGACCTCTTTGCAAACCGGGGAAGCGCAGGGTAGCCTAAATCTGGAACTGAAAGACGAATCCAACCGCACCTTGTGGACGGGCAGCACCGACGAAAACGGTCTGGCCATGGCCCCCGGTCTGACGGAGTTAAACCCGCAGGGCGGCAGCCGCTGGAGCGCGCCGACGCTGTATGCGTTTGTCACCAGCCCCGGCGGGGACGCCGTGCTGGCCAGCAGCTGGAACGACGGGCTGGAGCCGTGGCGTTTTAAAGTCAGCTACAATTACAGCACCGACAAGGCCCCCGTCAAAACGGCTCTGTTTACCGAACGCGGCATTTACCGCCCCGGGGAAAAGGTGTATGTCAAAGGTCTGGTCCGCCAAATGAAAAACGGCCAGTGGGCTTTGCCTTCCGTCACCAAAGGGACCTTGACGGTCTATAACTCCCGCGGGGAAGAAGCCTTTAAACAAAACCTTTCTTATAACACGCAAAGCGGCGCTTTTGATTGGCAATTTGCCTTGCCGCAGGACGCCGTCACCGGTTCTTGGTCTTTGCAGTTTAAGCCTTCTTCCGGCGAGGGGGAAGCTTATTATTCCTTCCAGGTGGAAGCGGTAAAACAGGCCGACTTTAACGTAAACCTGCGCGCGCTGGAGCCTTTTTACATCAGCGGCCAGACGGCGCAGTTTACCGCCTCGGCCGATTATCTGTTCGGCGCGCCTGTTTCCGGCGGGAAAGTAAACTGGAGCGTGCGCCACGTATTTTCCAACTATTCGCCCAAAGGATATGAAGACTATACCTTTGTGCCTTATTTTGTGGAGCGGGATTTAAAAGACCACCTGCTCACCCAATCTTCCGGCGAGTTGGACGCACAGGGCAAAATCAATTTCAGCGTGCCGCTGCCGCAGGTGAGCGTGCCGCAGCAAGTGTATGCCGAAGCCGGCGTGCAGGCCCCTTCGGGCCAGCAGCTTTTTGCCCGCACCGATTTTGTGCTTAACCCGGCCGACTTTACGCTGGGCTCCAAAATGGAAACTTACAGCGTGGAAGAAGGCCAGCCCGCCAAAGCCCACATTGTGGCTGTCACCCCGCAGGGCCAAGCGGTAAAGGACGTTAAGGTTCAGGCCAAAATCCAGAAGGAAGAATATTTCAGCGTGCGCAAAAACGGTCTTTCGGGCCGCTTGGAATGGGTCAGCGAGCGCCGCGTGAAGGACTTTCCTTCCCAAACCTTTACCGTAACGGACAAAGGGTATGACTTTGCTTATTTGGCTTCCGAGCCCGGCACCTATCAGGTCACGCTGAGCGCCCAGGACGAACAGGGCCGCAAAGTGCAGGGCGGTTTTAGCTTTACGGTATATGGCAAAGGGGAAGCCTACTGGCAGCAAACTGACGACGACATTTTGCAGCTGGAACAAGATAAAAAAGAATATAACCCCGGCGAGACGGCGCGCATTTTGGTCAAAAGCCCCTATCAAAGCGCCTTGGCTTTGGTCACCGTGGAGCGCGAAGGTATTTTAGACGCGTGGACGGTGCCCGTGGCTTCCGGCGCCGATTATGTGGAAGTGCCCATAAAAGACACGTATTTGCCCAATGTGTTTGTGGGCATTACTTTGGTGCGCGGCCGCGCGGCCGAACCCGAATACGATAAAGAAGGGTTGGACCTGGCCAAACCGCAGGGCAAAACGGGCTATGTCAATTTGACCGTTTCGCAAAAAGAGCGGGAAATAGAAACCCAAGTTTCCACTGCCAAAACGCAGTATCGCCCCGGCGATAAAGTGACGGTGTCTTTACATACGGCGGTGGAAGGCAAACCCGTACCGGCCGACGTGACGCTGATGGTGGTGGACGAAGGGGTACTCTCTTTAACCGGCTATAAACGGCCCGACTTGATGGACGTTTTCTATTCGCCGGCCCAACTGTCCGTATCCACGGCCGATAACCGCGTGTTCATCATCGGCCAGCGCAACTTTGGCGAAAAAGGCGAAAACCGCGGCGGCGGTGGTGGCTCTTCCGACAAATTGGGCGGTGCCGATTTGCGCAGCCATTTTGAGTTTACTCCTTATTTCAATGCTTCCGTCCGCACCGACAGCAAGGGCCGCGCCAGCGTGCAGTTTACCTTGCCGGACAATTTGACCACCTACCGCATTATGGCGGTGGCGGCCACCGTCAAAGAGT
>CALUQA010000142.1 GCA_944322775.1 uncultured Elusimicrobiales bacterium | reverse complement strand
GTTTTGCTTTCGCGCATTACGGACGCCGTTAACCAAATGGGCTTAAGCGTCGTCGGGCCGGAAGATTCCTCGGCGTTGCTTTCCGTGGAAGTGGACGCCCAGGTGGACGGATACGGCTCGGAACGGTTAAAAGGGCTTATTTGGGCCGCCACCAGCGCTTCGGTGAGCTTGCGGGATTTGCAGGCCGGCACCACTTTTGCCCGTTTTAACGTCTATGACCGCGCCGGCACGGGCCGCAAGGCAGACTCCACGCGCAAAAGCATGGAAGGCGTGGGGGACAAAGCCTCGGCGGAAATCGTCAAACGCATGACGGACTATTTGAAAACAAAATAAAGGAGCAAATATGAAAAAAGCACTAAGTTTATTTTTACTGGTTTTGCTGGTGAGCCCCGCTTTTGCGCAGGAAACCACGCAGGCGTCCACCGACACCGCCACCGCGGCGCAAACCGTGCAGGACCCGGCCGAACGCAACAAAATGCTCTATTCGCTGGGCTTTTTGTTGGGGGACAATTTAAAACGCCAGTTGGTGTTGGACAACGAAGACGATTATAAAGCCCTTTCCCAGGGTATGCGCGACAGCTTGCTTAATAAAGAAGCCCAGACCAATTTGGACGAATATAAACCGCAAATTATTGAAAAATATAAACAGGACGCCCAAATCATCAGCCAAAAACGCGAAGCCGAACAAAAAGAATATTTGGAAAATTTTTCCAAAGAAAAAGGCGTAAAAGTGTTGGATAACGGGGCGATGATTAAACTGTCCAAAAAAGGCAAAGGCCGCACGCCTAAAGCAGACAGCAAAGTGACGGTCAATTATGAAGGCAAATTGATTGACGGCACCAAGTTTGACAGCTCTTATGACCGCAAAGAGCCGTTTTCCGCCAGCCTTGCCGGCGTAATCCCGTGCTGGACCAAAGCCTTGCAGCAAATGCGTCCTTCTTCCAAGGCCACGGTGGTGTGCCCGGCCGATACGGCTTACGGCAATCGCCCGGTGGGTGTCATTCCGCCCAACTCGGCTTTGGTGTTTACGGTGGAGTTAATCAGCATAGACGACTAATATGTCTAAAACGAGCCGCTTTTTTCTGTGGGTAATTATTGTGGGGCTGGCTTTTATTGCCGGGGTGCGTCTTTACCGTGTGTATGAACAGCGCGCCGCCGAGCAAGCACAAGAGCCTGCCCCCACCATGACCTTTAACAATGTGCCCATTCAGCGCGTTGCGCCGCAGGCGGAAGAAGGCGTGTATAAACGCTGGAGCGACGAACCCAAAGAAATTTATTTAGATGACGGCTCCCTTTCCGCCCAGCAACAAACGCAGCAGGCGCAGGCCACGGTAAAATCCATTTTAAACGATTATCGCCAAGAGCCTAAAATGCAGGCTTTTGTGGCCGATTTGCGCAAAGCCACCGGCCGGGAAGATATTGATTTGGCCGTGCTGAGCACCGAGCAGTTGGGCAGTTTGTTGCAGCAATATCCGCAGCTGCAGCAGGTGGTGGCGCAATACGCCAAAGACCCGCAGTTTGCCCAAATGCTGCAGGAAATATTCAGTAATCCCCAGTTTGTAAGCAGTGTGCAGGTGCTGCAGGGAACAAATGTTCCCGCGCAGCAGGGCAATTAAATTTGCTATGCTGTAAAAAAGGAGGCTTTTTGTGATTAAAATTTTGCTCAAAGCAGCCGTATTATTGTTTATTGTATTTAGCATTTATTTTATTGTAAATCCGTCGGCTTGTTCCAACATGATGTCCGGGCAGGAAGTGCGCTCTTCTGCCGGGCAGGAAAGCCAAACGCAGGACATGAGCTCTGAACAAGGGCAGACGATTTCTTCTTCCGGCACCATCAGCGAAGACGGCGCCTATATTCCTTATTCGGAAGAAGGTGTGTTTGACACCAATACGCTCAACGAACAGGCCGCACAGCCCATTTATTCCCAGCAGGATATTGACTATGCCATTGCCAGCCGCTATGTGGAGCTGGAACGGGAATACGGACAAAATAAAACCCTGGGCAAAGATGCCTCGCGCGAGATATCTTTTATCGTAATGGACGATTTTGAAATGTCGCCCACCGAATGGGAAAGCTTTTTGCAGCGGGCTACCGCGTCGGACTTGTTTAACAAGGTCCGCCAAGAAATGCCCCCGCTGACGGAAACGCAAACCCAGCCGGCCCAATAAAAAGCCTTTGTCAGAACTCCCCCAAAACTGGGGGAGTTTTTTTATTGGGCCAAAGTTTTCTATAGGCGCTTTACCCCGTGTCCGCGGCCCCGAAATTTTTCTGCGCTGCGGCGTTATGGCAAAGCGGGAGCGCAAGCCTTATAAATTTGCCGGCAAGCCGAAAATAGGCAAAAGGCTGATTTGCAAAAATAAAAAATCCCGCGTGCAAACGCGGGATTTTAAATGAGCTTTTGTTTAGTGTGGCAAGCGCCCGGCCAGCAGTTCGGCCACGGGGCGGGTATGTTTTATTTTGCTTAAAATAATTTTGATAGACGCCGTGATAGGCACCGACAGGAAAGCCCCCATCACGCCCCACACAAGCCCCCAAAAGATTAAAGAAGCAATTACCACCACCGGGTGAAGGTCCATGCCTTCCCCCATCAGGCGGGGCTCAATTAAGTTGCCGATGGTAAACTGGGTGCAGGTCATCAATCCGATGACCACAAAAAAGTTTGTGCCCAAGCCGTATTGCAAAAACAGCACAGGCGCCGGCAACAGCACCGCAATAATGGAGCCGATGTTGGGGATAAAATTAAGCAGAAAAGTCATCAAAGCAAACAGGAAGGCCAGCTTTACTTTAAACGCTATCAAAACAATACCCACGATGATAGCGGTTGCCAAAGAGGTCATAATTTTGACCGATAAGTATTTGGACACGTTGGCAATCATTTCCTGCAACAGCGGGTTGGAGTTGGTGGGAATGGCCTTTTTTTCGCCGATAAACAAAAAGATAATAAACAGAATAATCAGCGTGGCGTTGGACATTAAAGAAAACAGCTGCCCGCCAAAGTTTTTAAACCAGTCAAACAGCGGCAGGCCCTTTACATAGTTAACAATAGAGGCCTGGTCCAGCTCTATGCCGTGGGCAGCCAGTTTGGATACCAGGTCTGCCGTGGTGGCAAGCAGGTTTTCTTTATATACTTCCGCCCCTTTTAAAAACCCGCCGACGGAGTTGACCGTAAAATAAATAATGCCGCCAAAACAAAGCGCAAAAAACAAAATAGCCACCGTCACCGCCAGCCAAGCGGGGAAGTGCAGCTTCTTGTGCAAAAAAGCGCCCATTTGCACCAAAATGGTGTAAAAGAAAAGCGCAATTACCAGCGGAATCATCAGGCTTTTGGTGTAAGCCAGCCCGGCCGTAATGACGCCCGCGGCAATGATAGTCAGACAAATGGTGCTCATCTTTTGATAGTACCAGTTGGTTTTGTCTATCATGAATTAATACCCCCGAATTCTTTCAGTTTTTTTGGTCAGTTCCCTGGAAAGGAACAGAATTTTGCCCGTCAAGTTGTTCAGGTCGTCACAGCAAGCAGTTAAAAGCCAAACGGGGAGTTTGGCCAGTGTGTAATTTTTATAGAAGCGGTTAAAATAATCGTAAGCGGTGGTGAACTCGTCGGTGGCTTTGGAAAGTGCCTTAGCGCGGCTGACAAAGCTTTTGGCGGCCAGCCCCAGCTCGTAGCCGTCTTTATCCGGGCCGGAGCGCAGCTGCGCACGGGCCTGCTGCCAATAGTCCATTTTAGCGTCGGTTTCCTGCCGAAGCGCAGTGCAGAAAGAGGAAAACTCTTCGGCAAAGGCGGTATCCCGTACGGCCATGTTTTTGTGGT
This sequence comes from uncultured Elusimicrobiales bacterium, assembly GCA_944322775.1. GTDB lineage: Bacteria > Elusimicrobiota > Elusimicrobia > Elusimicrobiales > Elusimicrobiaceae > Avelusimicrobium. Next base: position 2,637 of record CALUQA010000142.1, on the reverse strand, counting down.
CCTGGCTTAAGATGAGCTCCAAACGGCGGCTAAAGTCGCGCAAATTGTGCGCAGCCTGCAGCGTCATGGTGCGCAATGTTTCCGTTTGGGTCAAAATATTGTCTAATAAACCGGTCTGGCTCATGCTACGGGGAGACTCACCGTGAAGATGGACCCCAACCCCCTGTCGGAAATCACGCTGATGGTGCCGCCGTGCAGCTCCACGATTTTTTTGACCATGGGCAGCCCCAGGCCCCAGCCGTCTATTTGGCCGGTGAAGTAGTCGTCCACCTGATAGAAGCGTTCAAAAATGCGGTTGACGTCCTGCGGGCGAATGCCGGCGCCGTAATCGCGCACGGAAATGGAAATGCTGTCGCCGTGGTGGGCGCATTGCACTTTAATAATTTTTTCGGCCTTATTGTTAAATTTGATGGCATTGGTCAAAAGTTCTTCCAGCAAGAAAGCCATCATCTCTTCGTCTGCCTGAATTTCCAAATTGGAGGGGCAGTCTATTTCAATAAACGTGCCCTTTTTGGAGACGGAAGACCCCGCCGATACGGTGGCCGTTTCTTCATCGTGGGAAATGGCGTCGTTGGCGCTGGTTTTTATCAGGTTTTTAAGATTAATGGATTTTTTTGCCAAGTCTTTTGCCTGCAGCGTTTCCACCCTGTTAAAGAAAAGCAGTTTGTCCACCAGGTTGCACAGTTTGGTGCCCTGTTTATTGATTTCCTCCAGCGCTTTGGCCGTAAAAGGAGAAAACTTTTCTTTGGCAGACTGCGACAAAATCGCTTCCGAATACCCGTTTATGATGGAAAGCGGCGTTTTGAGCTTGTGCGACACCAACGAAAGCATCTTGGTAGATTTTTCGTCGTCCTGCAAATTGGTTATAACGGGTTCTTGTTCCATAACATTATCCTTTAAAACGCAATATTCAGGTTTACAAACAGAATATCTCTTTTGTCGTTGCCGTCGGTATTTTGCAAGTGGTTATAGGCGGCGTTGATGCTGGCATTGTTGGTAACAAAGAAAGAGTTGCCCAGCAGAAAAGAATGTTGCGGGTCGGCCGTGTAAAACTCAGCATAGTGGTAACCCAAATAAAGCGTGGAATGATTTTCCGGCCAAATGCGGGTAATGCGTGCGGAAAGCGTGTATTTGCCCAGGGCGCGGTTTACGTCGTAAGATTGCGTAAACGCCAAATCATTTTGGTCCATCACGCCGCGGAAGCCTTCCACCCCGTCAATGCCGTTAGGATATTGATAGGCCGTGCCCGCCACATGAAACGTAAACGAACCAAAGAAATTTTGCTGCAAGCCCAAGGTATAGGCCAGCTCACCATAATCTTCATCGGAAGGGGCTTTGCCGTCTTTAAACAAAGTGCCCTTTTGGTTGGCGTAAGAAACACCGATATAAGCCCGGGTGTAAAGTTGGTCCACTTCATCTTCGCGCAAATTCATCACAAACTGCGCGTTGATGCCGTAGGCAGACGCGTCTTGAAAAAGCGGATTGTCGGATTTATTTTCAAAATAGTAAAAGGGCGTCAAATTCAGTTTCACTAAATCCATATCCAGCTGAATAGGCAGATAAACCGAATAAACGGGGTCTTTAAAGGCGCCTTCTTCCACGGCAAATTTGTCTTCTACCCAGCGGCCTTCCAAACCGATGGAAGCATTAAGCCCCAGCGGCACGGCCGCACCCAAACGGGCTTGGTTATGGTCGGCGGAATAAATATACGTCGCCAACGTGTTGACGGAAGCGGCCTGCGCGGCAAGCGCAGCCGAAAATAAAACACACAAAGCAATAATTTTCTTCATATTCATAATTTAGCAAAATTTATGCTGCTAGAACAGGGGATTTTGTATTTAGCAAATTTGCGGGTGCATTTGAAAAAATAAGTCTGCCCTCTTGTCTGCTTAAAATGGGGAAAAGAGAGTATATTTTGCTAGAATATTTGTATGAAAATTTTTCTTTCTTTTTTAATGGCTTTTTTAGCTTGCGGTGCCTATGGTGCACAAATTATCCGCGGCCCGTATATAGAAGACCCCACCCAAAGCACCATGGTATTGCATTGGGAAACCGATGAACCCACCCCCGCCTGGCTGGAATACGGCCCGGCGCCGCGCTGCAACCAAATTTTAAAAATCAATCCGGAAGCAACGGAACACAAGGCCATTTTATACGGCTTGGTGCCCAATCAGGAGTTTTGCTATCGCCTGTATGTGTATAATGCCGCGCGCGACGGCGTGCAAGCGCCTGTGGAAGGCCATTTTAAAACCCTTTACAGCGCCGAAAGAAAAGAAGTGCACTTTTTGGCTTTTGGCAACACGGCGCAAACCCCGCTGACGGAAGAAGAACTGGCCAAACAGACGGAAAACGGCCTGCCGCCCGTGCCGCCCAAAGAACTGTTGGCGGAACAAATGGCCCAAAAAGACGCCGATTTTGTTATCCACACCGGGGATTTGACGTACAGCGGCTTAAATGCCGACGCCGATGCGGAGTTTTTCATTCCTTTTAAAGACGTGCTGGCCAAAACGCCGTTGTTTATTGCCATCGGCGCCAATGAATACGGCCCCGAGCGCGATAACCGCGACAGCAAGTCTTTCGTGCGCGCCAATTATTCCCGCTTTCACGATATGAGCTGGTCCAACGCCACGCCCAAAT
>CALUQA010000141.1 GCA_944322775.1 uncultured Elusimicrobiales bacterium | reverse complement strand
ATATAGCCCGCGGGTGCAGAGGAGATGAAATTTTCAAACTGATTATATTTTTGTATAATATAACAGTAATGCCGAGGTAGCTCAGTGGTAGAGCACTGGTCTGAAAAACCAGGTGTCGACAGTTCGATCCTGTCCCTCGGCATTTCGTTTTGTCAAATTTACGGCTGCCGCGCTATAAAAGCGCGGTTATTTTTTGCAAAAATTGCGCGTCTGTTTCGTCAAAACGGTTTAAAACGGGCGCGTCTATGTCCAGCACGCCCCACACTTTTCCCTCGCGCATAAGCGGCACCACAATTTCACTTTTGGAAGCACTGTCGCAGGCGATGTGCCCCGCAAAAGCGTTTACGTCGGGCACAATCAGCGTTTTGCCCTCTCTTACAGCCGTGCCGCATACACCTCGGCCCACGGGTATTTCGGTGCAGGCGGGCTTGCCCTGAAAGGGCCCCAGGCGCAGCATATCCCCATCCAAAAAATAAAACCCGGCCCAGTTAATATCGGGCAAAGCGCGGTAAAGCAGGGCGGCCAGATTGGCGGTGTTGGAAATTTGCCCAAAGCGCGGCTCAAGCAAGGTTTGGGCCTGCTGCAATAAAGTGGTATAAGTTTCTGTTTTGTTCATAGGCATAGTATAACAAAAATGTCCTTTTTTTATTGCACAGAGCCTAAAAAAAGAAATATACTTTAATGGAGTGTTAGTGAAACAGGAAGGAGGCCCCAATGCCTAGAATAGAAGTGGACGCCAACCGCTGTAAGGCGTGTTATTTATGCGTCAACACCTGCCCGAAGAAGTGCCTGGGCAAATCCCACACAATCAGTAAGAAGGGATATTTTCCGGCCGAAATGGTTAAACCAGAAGAATGTATCGGCTGCACGATGTGCTATATGGTGTGCCCGGATGTGGCCATCACGGTAATTAAATAAATCCCAAGAGGACCAAATATGGCAGAAAAAACTTTACGCAAAGGAAACGAGGCGTTGGCCGAGGGCGCCATTCGCGCCGGCTGCCGTTTCTTTGCAGGCTATCCTATTACTCCGCAAAATGAAGTGCCCGAATATATGGCGGCCCACATGGCCGACGCGGGCGGTGCATTTATCCAGGCCGAAAGTGAAATAGCGGCCATTAATATGGTGTATGGTTCTGCGGCCACCGGCACGCGTGCCATGACATCTTCTTCTTCTCCCGGCGTCAGCCTCAAGCAGGAAGGCATTTCTTATCTGGCCAGCGCCGATTTGCCGTGCCTGATTGTAAACATGATGCGTGGCGGCCCGGGGCTGGGTAACATTGCCGGTGCGCAAGGGGATTATTTCCAGGCTACGCGCGGCGGCGGCAACGGGGATTATCACATTTTTGTGCTGGCCCCCAACTCGGTGGAAGAACTGGGCAATTTCCCCAAACTGGCGTATGAACTTTCCGAAAAATACCGCATTCCGGCCATGATTTTGGCGGACGGAATTTTGGGCCAAATGATGGAAAGCATGAGCTTTAACTTTGACCCGATTGACCCCAAAACGCTGGGCAAGTTTGACTGGGCGCTGGACATTCACAAAAACGGCGCGCCGAAGAATAAAGTTTTCTCTTACAAAGGCGATGACCTTTCCCAGGATGTATGGTCCCGCGCTAAACGCTATGGTCTGGTGGAACGCAACGAAGTGCGCTTTGAAGAACGCAATGCCGAAGACTGCGACGTATTGCTGGTGGCATACGGTTTGTCTTCCCGCGCGTGCTTGGAAGCGCTTACCAAAGCCAAAGACAAAGGCCTCAAAGTGGGTCTTTTGCGCCCGATTACGCTTTGGCCGTTCCCGTACAAACGCTTAAACGAACTGGCAAGCAAAGTTAAAGCCGTGTTGACGGTGGAACAGAGCTTGGGCCAGCTGGTGCAGGACGTGCGCCTGGCCGTAAACGGCAAAGCGCCGGTGTACCTCAATGCTTATCCGGCCGGGGATATTCCCAGCGGGGAAAGTATTTTAACGGCTGCCGCTTCTGCCTTGAAAGGCGAAGGGGAAGGGCTGTTTGATTTGCAAAAATACAGCGAAGGTTTTGAATATAAAGGGGACAGAAAATAATGACAATTATTGCTAAAAGACCCCAAAGCATGACGGATGTGCCCATGCACTATTGCCCGGGCTGCGGCCACGGCATTGTGCACCGCTTGATGTGTGAAGCCATTGATGAGCTGAATATCGGCGACAGAGTAATCGGCGTGGCCCCGGTGGGCTGCGCGGTGTTTGCAGACAGCTATTTTGCCTGCGACATGATTCAGGGCGCGCACGGGCGCGGCCCGGCCATTGCCACCGGCATTAAACGCTCCAAACCGGAAGCAATTGTATTCTCTTATCAAGGCGACGGCGATTTGGCCTCTATCGGTATGGCCGAAATTGTGCATGCCGCTGCCCGCAGCGAACATATTACCGTCATTTTTATCAACAATGCCATTTACGGTATGACCGGCGGGCAAATGGCCCCCACCACGTTGGTGGGCCAAGTGGCCACCACCGCCCCCAAAGGGCGCGACCCGCTGCTGCAAGGCTGGCCTATTAATATTTGCGAAATGCTCAGCGCGCTTACGGGTGCCAAATATTTGGAACGCGTAGCCGTGGACAGCCCGCAACACGTGATGGCGGCCAAAAAAGCCATTAAAAAGGCTTTTGAAAACCAGGTAAAAGGCGTTGGTTTTTCGTTGGTGGAAGTGCTCAGCCAGTGCCCGACCAACTGGGGCGTAGATACGCTTAAATCACTGGAATTTGTGCGCACCAAAATGATGACCCAATATCCGCTGGGCGTGTTTAAAGACGAGGGGGCAAAATAATGTACCAAGGTATCAGAATTGCCGGTTTCGGCGGACAGGGCGTTGTCTCTGCCGGTATTTTGCTGGCACAGGCCGGCGTGGAAGAAAAAAAGAACGCCAGCTGGCTGCCTTCTTACGGGCCGGAAATGCGCGGCGGCACGGCCAACTGCTCGGTCGTGGTGACGGACGGGGAAGTGTTTACTCCCATCGTGTCCGTGCCCGATACGGTCATTATTATGAACGAGCCTTCCTTGCCCAAGTTTGAGCCGCTGCTCAAAAAAGACGGTTTGATGATTATTAACAGCTCGCTGATTAATTCCAGACCGCAACGCACAGACATTAAAGTGGTGTGTGTGCCTTGCAACGAAATTGCGGAAAAAATCGGTTCCCCGCGCACGGCCAACCTGGTGGCATTGGGCGCTTTCTGCAAATTGACCGGTGCCGTGGAAGTGGAAGGCATTGTGCACGCCATGAAAAAGGTGTTTAAACGCGCCAAACCCGAAATGCTGGAGCTGAACAAAAAAGCCTTGCAAGCCGGGTTTGATTACGTCAAATAAGTTTTAACTGCAACAAAAAACCGCCCTTTCGGGGGCGGTTTTTTTATGGAATAGGAACTTACGCTTCTTTGGTGTCTTCGGCGTAATAGCGGATCAGGCGGCCTTCGGCACGGGCCGTTTTGGCAGACAAATGCAAAAATACGCAGGCCGGAAGCAAAACCGCCACACAGGCCAGTACGGCCATTTTAAGGCCCCATTCATCAGACAAATGCCCAATAAGTGCCGGGGAAAGGGCGTCGCCCAAGGCATGAATAATAAAAATATTTAACGCAAAAGCCATAGAGCGCACTTTACGGCTGCTTAAGGCCACCAGGCTGGCACTGATAGGCCCCAGCGGAATAAACAGAAACACAATAGCAATAAAAAACGTAATCAGCGAAAAAGGCATGCGGTGGCTGACTACGCCTGCCCCGGCAAAAGGAATCATCAGCACAAAACTGGCTGCAATAACGATAAAATAAGCATAATCTGTTTTTTTAAGCAGTTTGTCGGCTGCCTTTCCGCCGATAAAAGTGCCCAGTGCGCCTGCGGCTATGACCATGGTGCCAAATACCAGGCCGGCTTGGGCAACGTCCATATTAAAGAAGCGGTGGAAATACGTGGGCATCCAGGCCGAAAGCCCACCCATGGCAAAGGTTTGCATGGCATGGGCCAAGCACAAGAACAAAAAAGGTTTGTTTTTAAGCAAAGCCCAATATTGCCCAAGGCCTGGTTTTTTGCGGTTGTCTAAAGAGCGGTGCTCTCTGTCTTTAATGCGGTTAAACGCCAAAAAGCCAAGCAAAAGTCCCGGCACGCCCACCAGCATAAAAGCGATGCGCCAGCCCCAAGCCGCCCCAATCAACCCACCCAGAAAATAACCCAAAGCGCTGCCAGCCGGCAGTGCCAAAGCAAAATAGGCCAAAATGGTGGCGCGCTTCTTTTTGGGATATTGCTCCGCCAAAAAAGGCTGGGCAATGGTGGTAAAACCGCCTTCCCCCACGCCGATGGCAGCGCGGGCTGTGAGCAGGGAAGCGTAATTTTTGGCAAGGCCGCTTAAAAAGGTGGCCGCACTCCACAACATGGCGCTGGCGGCAATCCAATATTGGCGGGGGTGCCTGTCTGCAAAAAAACCGACAATGGGCGCATAACACATGTAAACCAACATAAACACAGAGCCCAGCGTACCCAGCTGAAAATCGCTAATCTGCAAATCGGTTTGAATAAGGGGAAAAACGGAAAACAACATTTGCCTGTCTATATAATTAAACAGGTTAAGCAAAAATAAAATCCAAAATAGGCGTTTGGCTGTCATTATCTTTATTCTATAAAATATATCGCCCAAAAGAGGCGGCCAAAAGAATGCGTAAATTTATATAATAAGCCCAAAGGGAGGATTTATGAAAAAAGGTTTTACGTTAATTGAACTTTTAATTGTTATGGTTGTTGTCAGCCTGCTGGTAACCATTGCCGTGCCGGCCTATAAAACGTCTATGGAAAAGGGCCGCGGGTTGGAAGGCATTGCCAATGCGCAGGCGGTGACGGACGCTATCAATACGTTTTATATTAAAAATGGCAACAATTACGGCTCTGATTTGGAAGCCTTGAAAGAATTTGTTTTGGGAACTTTTGAGGACGGCGGTGCTGCCGGCATTACCCAAAGCAAATATTTTGAAGCACCGGATATTGGCGGCGGTTCTAGTACAGTAAACGTCGTGCTTGCACGCTCCACAGGGGCATATACTCTTACCTATACCAGCAGTAACGGCATGTTAACCTCTCGTCGTTGTACAGGAAATACGCGTTATTGCAAAGCATTGGGATTTACAAATTAGTTCATAAAAAGCCGCGGTTTTTACCGCGGCTTTTTTGTGTGGTTATTTTAAATACGTGTTCCTGTTTTGGCG
>CALUQA010000140.1 GCA_944322775.1 uncultured Elusimicrobiales bacterium | reverse complement strand
TAGACGGCTGCCGTTTCGGCCCCGGCAGTTTGGGCCAGCCTTTGCAGCTCTTGTAAGGATTGGCCGTCTGCAAATTGTGTTTTTAGCGTGGCACCCACCAAAATGACTTTTTCCATAAATTATTCTTTGTTATACGCGGCTAAAATTTGCGCAGTTAAAGCTGCAACGTCGAAATCTTCCGCTGCGGTTAAATGTATTTGAAAGGCATTTTTATAGCGGTTAAACCAGGTGCGCTGGCGCTTGGCGTATTGGCGGGTGAGAATGACGATTTTTTCAAAGGCTTCTTCCTTCGTCATTTGTCCGTTTATGTATTGTAATATTTGCGGGTAGCCCAAACTTTTAAGGGCGGGGCAGTCCGCCGCCGCGCCTGCTGCCAGCAGGGCTTGCGTTTCCTGCGCCATGGGGGAAAGCATAGCGCGGGTGCGCTGTTCAATGCGTTTGTTTAAAAGTTCTTTGTCCCAGTTTAAATAAACAAGCAGGGCTTTGTCGTTTGGAAACTGCCCAAAGAAAGCGCCGCTTTTTAAGGCAGAAGCCGGACGCCCCGCCAGCAGGCTGATTTCCAGCGCGCGCATCACACGCTGAATGTTGCCCACGGGGATTTGCTCGGCCGAAATGGGGTCTTGTTGCGCCAGCCGCGCGTGCAGGGCCTCTTTGCCTTGCGCTTTGGCAAAAGCCGTCAGCTCGGCCCGTAAGGCAAGGTTGGCGGGGGGCAAATTGTCCATACCCACAAAATAAGCATGCAAATACATGCCCGTTCCGCCGGCAAAAATGCAGGGCTTTTGCGGCGAGCCTTGCACAATGTCTTGGGCGCGGCGGCAAAAGGCGGCGGCGTCAAAACGATCCTGCGGCGGCAAAAAATCCACCAAATGATAAGGCACGCCGTCCACCATATAGCGCCCGTCTTGCCAAGTGCCTTGGGGTTTTGCGGTGCCTACGGTTAAGCCCTGATATACCTGGCGGGAATCGGCCGAGATGATGACGGTGTTTAATTTTTTGGCCAGCGCCAGGGCCAGTTCGGTTTTTCCGCTGGCGGTGGGGCCGACAATGACAATTTGCCTCATATCTATATTTTAGTAAATTGAACGCGGCTGCAAATTTTTTTGCCGCCATAAAAAAAGCCCGCCGAAGCGGGCTTTAAAGAGGGACTGTTTGGTTTAGTCGTCAAACAGGGTTTCGTCTTTTTGAATTTTGTTGCAAATGCGGTGGGCTTTGCAGGTGGCCACGCACACTTCGGGCAGGCGCAGCAGAATGCGCGTGTCGCAATCGTTAAAGTCGTCTGCCATGGCGCTGATCAGCGCGGCATATTGCGGCTTCATGTCAATAAATTCAATGCCGACGGTATAGACGTTTTCTTTTTGTTTTACCCACGCCATGCGTGCGGCAATTTCCATGCGTTCCATGCCCGGCAGCTGCAAGCTGATGGAAAAGCGTTCGGCCATGGGCGCGCCCAAAAAACTAATCATGCGCATGCCGGAGGCGGAAAGGTCCGCCAGAATGGCTACCAAAGAGGTTTCTTTGCCGTCTTGAGTTTTGTAAAAAAGATTCACCGGTTCAATCAAATTGCTGATAACCGGCATGCGGCGGTGTTTGCGTTTTTCCGAAAAATTCTTTTTGTTTTCCATATCAGTCCCTCGTAAAAAGTAATGTCCCGTCCGAAGCTTCGGCCACGGTTTTTACTATTGTTCCTATTGTATAACTTTTTTTGGTCTGTGCCCAGAAATTATCCGAACTGCGGCCCTTGTGGGGGCTTTCCATCAGGATTTCAATTTCTTTTCCGACGTGCGCCGCATAGGCGTCGTCTGCCAAACCCCTTACTTTATTTAACAGAATATCCAACCGTTCTTCCAGTACTTTTTCGCGTAACAGCGGCATTTGTGCCGCGGGCGTGCCCAGGCGGGGGGAATATTTAAAACAGTACGCGGCGGAAAAGCCCGCCTCTTCCACCAGCGTAAGGGTTTGTTCAAAATCTTCCTGCGTTTCGGTGGGGAAGCCGACGATTAAATCCGTGCTGATGGCAAAGCCGCGCGCCTTGAGGGCGCGGATTTTTTCCAGCAAAATTTCCCGCGTGTAACCGCGCTTCATTTCTTGCAGCACTTTGGTGGACCCGCTTTGCGCCGGCAAATGGATATGGCGGGCAATTTTAGGGTTATTTTCCACCACCTGCAAAAACTGCGGCGTAATAAACGCCGGGTGCGGGCTGACAAAGCGCACCCGCTGCACCCCCGGCAGGGCGGACACTTCGTTAAGCAAATCGGCAAAGGTTTTGCCTTCTTCTTTCCAGGCGTTGACCGTTTGGCCCAAAAGCATAATTTCGGGGAAGCCTTCTTTTGCTTTTTGGGCCGCGCGGGCGCAAATGTCTTTAGACGGCAGACAATGCACCGGCCCGCGCACGGAAGGCACAATGCAGTAGGTGCAGGCAAAATCACACCCGCGCATAATGGTCACATAGCCCGTAACGCCTTTGGCGGGCAAGTCGCCGCCGTGCTGCAGGCTAAACAGCCCGCTTTTGTCCAACAGGTCTGCAAAGTGGTCAATGTCGCGCGCGCCGGACACCAGGTCCAAATAAGGGAACGTCTTTTTAAGTTTTTCACCCAAGCGCTGCGCCGCGCAGCCGGCAAAGAGAATATGCCGTCCGTCTTTTTCCCGCTTCCACTGGCGCAAACGCCCCAAAAAAGACAGGGCGCGGTGTTCGGCATGGTCACGCACGGTGCAGGTGTTGACCAGGGCCAAATCGGCTTCGTCCAGGTTTTCGGTCAGGCTGTATCCGCGGGAAAGCAAATGAGCGGCCATTTCTTCCGAGTCGGCCAAATTCATTTGGCAGCCGTAGGTTTGAATGAAAAGTTTTTTGGTCATACATAAAAAAGGCGGCGCTTATACGCCGCCTTTTGCTAAGGCAAAGTTAGAACAAGTCGCTCAGTTTTTTAATCGCTTCGGCGACGGGCTGCTGCAGGTGTAGTTTCATCACGCGGCGGCCTTTGTTTTCCAGCGCCTGGAAATCACCCAAGGCCTGGGCATTGCACAGCTGGCCAAAGGTGTAGTGCTGGCCGGGGATTTGAATGTCTTTGGCCGGGTCGGCAGACAAGATTAAAAATACACCGTTGTTGCCGTCACCTTTGTGCAGCTGGCCGCTGGAGTGCAGATAGCGCGGGCCGTAGCCAAACAAAACGGCGCGTTTGGTGCGGCAGAGGATTTTGTCGCGCAGCTGGGCCAAGGCTTCGTCATTTTCTTTGGAAGGCCACACATAGGGCAAAATGGCCACATAGTCGTTGCTTTCCAACAGAGAATAAAAGTCTTGTGCCAGGCGGCCGAGTTTGACTTCGTCTTTTAAATCTTTGCTTACCAACAGCGGGGCCGTTACTTCGGCCGGGATATCGCCCGCTTCCAGTTTGGCCAATACGTTTTTGGTCAAGGTTTTGGCTTCCTGCACGTTGGGCTGGTCAAAGGGATCAATGGCCAAAATGGCACCCGCGGCCGCGGTGGCAATTTCCCACAGCAGGTACATGGCGCCCAGCTGGTATTTGTCTTCCATTTCAATGGTAAACATCGGAAAACCGCGTTCGGCCAAGTCGTCGGCAATTTCTTCCACGCGTTTGTTGTCGTCAGTGTCGGCGGAAATGTAAACAAAATAGCGGTCTTCGCGGTAGTCAAAATTGCGGTGCAGGGTTTCTCCCACCACGGGCACAATGCCTTTGCCTTCTTTGCCGGTGGATTCGGCCACCAGCTGTTCAGCCCACAGACCAAACGTGGCTACTTCTTTGGGGGCCAAAACGGTCATTTTGTCTTTGCTGTGGTTGGCATAGCAGGCACCCATATACGCGCCCAATTTGACGGCAATATTGTCTTTTACGTCGGCATCGGGGCCGAAGGACTGGGCCGCTTCTTTGGCGCCGTTTAAAATTTTAACCACGTCCACACCCATAATGGCGGCCGGCACAATGCCGAAGAAAGACAGCGCGGAAAAGCGCCCGCCAATGTCGGAGGGGTTGGTAAACACATGGCGGAATTTGTTCTTTTTGGCCAAGGTTTGCAAGCCGGTGCCTTCGTCGGTAATGGCAATAAAGTTTTTGCCCGGTTCTTTTACGCCGGCTTTTTTGACTTCTTCATAAAAATAAGCAAATTGGGAAGACGGTTCCACCGTGCCGCCGGATTTGCTGGCGAAAATGAACAGCGTTTCGGCCGGGTTGATTTGCCCGCGCACGGCGCCCACCCAATCGGGGTTGGTGGTGTCAAGCACAAAAAGTTCGGGGCAGCCCGACTGCTTGCCAAACAAAGAGCGGAACACTTCGGGGGCCAAGCTGCTGCCGCCCATGCCCATTACCACGCAGTATTTAAATTCTTTTTGGGCTTCTTGGGCCAGTTTAAGCACTTCGTCAATGTGTTCCAGCGTCCAATCGTACACCTTCTGCCAGCCCAAAAACTTTTTAATCAGTTCCTGGTGTTCAGCTTCCTGTTTCCAGAGGGAGGGATCTTTGGCCCAAAATTTCTTTTTAAAATTCAGGCCTTCCAGTTTGATAATGCCTTCGCGGACGATTCCTTCCGCCATGGGGTTTACGTTCATTTTCATATAGATAATTACTTCCTTTTTACAAGTTTAAAATTGATTTTGGCTTACATCTTTTCTTCTAAAGCCAGCACTTTGTCTACGCGTTTTTTATAGTTGCCTTCGTTAAAATACGAGGCCGCCAAAAAACGCTCCACTACTTCTTCGGCCACGTGTTTGCCGACGACCAGCGCGCCCAAGCACAGTGCGTTCATGTTGTCATGTTCCACGCCTTGGTGGGCAGAGTAAGCATCGTGGCAGACGCAGGCGTATACACCACGCAATTTGTTGGCGGCAATGCACATGCCAATGCCGCTGCCGCAAATCAGCACGGCCCGGTCGGCCTGTTTTTGCTGCAGCAAAGCGCCTGCTTTGGCCGCATAGTCGGGGAAATCTACCCGTTGCGTGCCGTCACAGCCGCAATCGAGCACTTCGTGCCCCAACGCTTTTATTTTGTTGACTACGGTTTCTTTTAGTTCAAACCCTGCATGGTCGCAGGCTACGGCTACTTTCATAAAATCTCCTAGAACGCCTGGTCCACCAAATCGCACACGCTGTG
>CALUQA010000139.1 GCA_944322775.1 uncultured Elusimicrobiales bacterium | reverse complement strand
GCCAAAAGAAGTTTTGGTATGGTCCAACAGCGCCCACAGGCTGCCCTGGCGGGAACCTTCCTGGCTTTTGACCAGTTCCAAAGAATTGACGGCGTTTTCGTCTATTTGCAGGCAGTCGGCCAGTTCGCTGTACGAAGGCACCAACGTGTCTTTAACCCCTGGCTCTGTGCTGGCCACATAGCCCACCGCCTGCAAGGCGCAAGAAAGGGCCAAGTCTTTGCCTTTCCACAAAGAAAGCGGCGGCCAAGAGGCGGGCAGCGTAAAATCCCCGTTAAAAGCAGGCACCGTGGTCAGCGGCAGGCGGGCGGGAAGCACAATTTTGTTTTGAAGCGTTTGCAAGGTTTGTTCGTCACCCACAATTTCGGCCGGGTTTACCACGGCCAGCACACCGGTCAAAGCGGTAAAGTTGGCGTCGTCGGTGTTTTGGCTGGCCCAAAACTCGCCGGTGGATACGTCCACGCAGGCCAAGCCCCAGCCGCGGCCCTGCGCGCGCAGACAAACCAGATAGTTAGATTGGTTTGCCTCCAGCATGTCGTCTTCCATAACGGTGCCGGGGGTGATGACGCGTATTACCTTGCGTTCAAAAAGTTTGCTTTTACTGTCTGCCGCGGAGCTGATTTGTTCGCAAATGCCTATTTTTTTGCCGGCTTTAAGCAAACGCCCTATATAAGAAGAAGCCGCATGGAACGGAATGCCGCACATGGGCGTTCCGTTGCGCTGGGTGAGCGTAAGGCCCAACAGGGCACTTACTTCCCGAGCCTGCTCATCAAACATTTCATAAAAATCCCCCAGGCGGAAAAACAAAATAATGCCCGGGTACTGGCTTTTGATGTCATAATATTGCTTCATTAAAGGCGTTTGATTGGTGTTTTGCATAGGCCTATTTTATCAATTTTTGCACTAAGGTTGAGCAGGAAAATCCTTTATGTTTGTATCGTGTTCGGGTTGCCGCCGCGCACATTAGTCGCAAGCGCCCAACCAACCATTTTAGGGCGTAAAAACACCGCCTGTTAAAAGCGGCATGACAGGTGTCTTTTTTTTTGTTATAATATTTATGTTCAAAAAGCCTTTGACCATACTGCGGGGCACCCCGCGGTATTTTTAATCCCTTTCTTCGGTAGGGTGGCTGAGTGGTCAAAAGCAACGGTCTGTAAAACCGTCGGGCTACGCCCTACATAGGTTCGAATCCTATCCCTACCAAAAATATAACCCCGCGCAAGCGGGGTTTATTTTTTGCAATTTCAGCGGCTCAGCCGGCCCACCAGCACCGGTTGCGTGCATTGGGGCGGGTTTGGCTGCGGACCTACACAGCCCTGCATAAACAGCCCATACACCCACTTGGTAACCGGCTTCATAAAAAAACGCAGTTTAACAGTCTTCCCCTGCGGGCCTTTATTTAGCACCGGTGTGAGGGTTACGTTTACGTTGCCATAAGGGGATTTGGCCAAATCCAAACGATAGTTATAGGCGCTTTCCGGCAACAGCAAAGCAACCGTTTGTTGTGTTAAATGCCAATATTTTGCCAGGCGGAAAGCCGAAAGAGAAAGCACCAACTGCGGCTTAAATGCGGATTGTTCTTTTGGTGGCGCTGGCAGCAGAAATTCTTGCTCCTCTGCCCAAATGGCCCGCACGCTGGCGCGGTCCAATGCCAGCCCAAGCCGGGCCCCGGCCGTGTTTTGCGCGTGCGGCGGCGGAACCGCATAACGCGTATGTGCCGAAGGCGGGAGGATTTGCTCCAGGCGTTTGCGCCGCGCGGAAGAAGCCTGCATCCACTGCAAAGACACTTGCCCCCAGCAATCATAGCCGCTTATTAAAAAAAGCAAACAAATGCATACTATACGCATAATCATTTTTCTTCTTAAGAATATTTTTTAAATTTAGTGAAATTAAAACCCCGCTTGAGCGGGGTTTTAAAAATTATTTGGAAGCCAGCCACGCAAGAGTTTGTTTGGTTGAGGCGGCGCCTTGTTTCTGCCGCTGTGAAAGCAGCGTTTTTAGTTTATCCAGCGATACGGCTTCTTTTTTGCAGGAAAGCCAATAGTCGTGCTTTACGATTTGCCGCACTTGTTCGGCCACGTCTTTGTTGGCTTTTTGCAAGAAAGAAATATCATTATTTAAAAAAGACATTTGCACCGTCAAATCGTCTAAAACATCTTTGGTATCTTCGGTTTGGGCGGCGGCTTTGACTAAATTGTCGTGGCTGAAGATGACGGCAGAAATTTGCTCGGAATATTCCGGATAGGCCTTCAGCAAAGCATTGAGGGCATTGCTGGCTTTTTTGGTTTGGGCGGTGGCAACGGCTTTCATATCGTTAGAACGGGCATAGTTGTTCACTTTTTGTTTAAGTGCCTGGCTTAGGCATTCGCCCATGGCCATAATTTTGCCTTCCCGTCCTAAAAATAGCTGTTGGGCCGGCAATGCCGCAGGCAGCAGTAAAACCGATAGTATAATAAATAGAAATTTCTTCATAACACCACCCCTTATATAAGGGTATATAGGGTAGTGTAGAAATTATAATCTGTTTAAAACGAGGGCCATTGGACCTATCCCAAAGGCATTTTGGACCTATATAAAAAATAGGACCGCAAAAAAGCCCCGCACCGGTGGGTGCGGGGCTTTTGAGAACGTAAACGCAGGCTTACAGCCCTTCTTTGACGGAAGCCATAAACTCCTGCCAGGCTTTTTTGGCCTCTCCGCCGCCTTGGGCAAAGTCCGGCCGGCCGCCGGCGCGGCCGTTTAGCTGCTGGGCAATATTTTTAGCCACTTGCAAAGCGTCTGTATTGTCCAGCTTGCCCACCATTTTGACCACAAAAGAGCGTTTGCCTTCGCGGTCGGTGGCCACAATGACCAACGCTTTTTGATACTTTTGGCCAATGGTGTCGGCAATGGTGCGCAGTTCGCGCGGTTGGGCGCCTTCGGCATTTTGCATAACAAGCGTGGCGCCGTTTTTCATGGTGAAAGATACCTGAGAAACACCGCCTGCGGCCAAGGTTTTTTCGCGGAAGGCCATATAGCGCTTTTTCACGTCACGCAATTCGTCCATCAGCGTGTTTAAGCGCTGGCTGACTTCCGCCACCGGCACGGTTAAGCGGGCGGCCATTTCTTCCACTTCATGGTTAATGCCTTTTAAATAGTCTATGGCCGCAGGGCCGGCCACCGCTTCTATACGGCGCACCCCGGCGGAAAGGGAACCTTCCTTCAGCGGCACCACGGTAATAATTTGGGCCGTGTTGCTCACGTGCGTACCGGCGCACAGCTCCAGGCTGTATTTGGCTTCGGGGTGGTCAAAACTGCCGCCCATCAGCACAAAGCGGGCCGGGTCGGCATAGGTTTCACCCAGCAACGTCACCGCGCCCAGTTTAGCCGCGTCTTTAAGCGGACGTTCCTGGCAGGCCACCGGCAAGGCCGCGTCTATGGCTTGCTGCACAATCGTCCACACTTTTTGCCATTCCTGCGCCGTCGGCGTTTTGGAAAGCGTATAGTCAAAGCGCAAACGCTGCGGGGAAACAAAAGACCCGCTCTGGTGCACACCGCTGCCAAACACTTGGCGCAATGCGGCGTTAATGACGTGAATGGCGCTATGGTTGGCGGCGGCACGGCGGCGCGCTTCTTTATCCACGCACAGCAGCACTTCTTCACCCACGTTTAAAGCGCCTTCAAACTGGTGCAAAAACACTTTGCCAATCGGTTTTTGAACGTCAAACACTTGCGCCACCGTTTGACCGTCTTTGGTAATGCACCCGATGTCACCCACCTGGCCGCCGGATTCGGCATAAAAAGACGTTTGGTCAAACACGGCGTAACCGCGGCCATTGAGGCTTTTTACTTCTTCAAATTCTTCATTCAAAAGAGCCAGCACGCGGGCTTTTTGCTGCAGGGTTTCATAGCCCGTAAAATGCGTGGCGGGGTAGGTGTTTTCCAACCGCTGCAAAATTTTTACTTTTTCTTTGGACATTTCATCGGCGTAGCTGCGGCTTTTGGCAGAGGCGGCTTCTTTGGCTTTTTCGTAGCCTTCTTCGTCCACCTTCACGCCTTTGGCGGCGGCAATTTCACGCGTCAGCTCCAGCGGGAAGCCAAACGTTTCATGCAAATAGAAGGCGTCCGCGCCCGAAAGCGTTTTGCCCGTTTTGGCAAGCAGAGCGTCCAATTTTTCTTCGCCGTTTTGCAAGGTTTTAAAGAAAGTTTCTTCTTCCGTTTTCAGCACATCTTCAATGTGGTGCAGGTTTTTGTCAATTTCCGGATATAAGCCGTCAAAAATTTCACTCACTTTTTTGACCAGCGTATACAGGAAAGGCTTTTGGCTGCCCATCAGTTTGGCATAGCTCGCGGCGCGGCGGATTAAACGGCGCAAAATGTAGCCGCGGCCTTCGTTGGA
>CALUQA010000138.1 GCA_944322775.1 uncultured Elusimicrobiales bacterium | reverse complement strand
ATTCGGTTTCGCTCTGGCAGCCGGCCGAGAGGTTGCCCACCGTATTTTCCGCCAGCAACACCACGGAAAAAAGTTCTTTTTCCGCAGGAAGCTGCAGAAGCGCCTTATTTACATTACCGTCGGAAACGGGTGCTTTTTTGAGGATATTGCACACCCGTTTGGCAGACTCGGCGGCGGATTTAAACGCTTCGCTGTTGCGTTCTTCTTCCAACACTTTAATCAGTCTTTCCACGTTGGAAAGCGGCATTTCGTACCAGTTGTTTACCGCTTCTGCGCTGGAAGGCTGGTGGCCGCGCTGCTGCATGATTAAAGACAGACGCTGGAAGAGGAATTTTTTAAGTTCTTCTTCGGCTTTTTGGCTGTCTTTTCCCTCATACAAAGACAGAGATTTTTGCGTCAGCTCTTGCAAAGAAACGTTTAAGTCTTTCTCCAGCAAAATGCGGACCGCGCCAAAAGCTTGGCGGCGCAGGGCAAAGGGGTCTTCGCTGCCGGTGGGAATTTGGCCGATTAAAAAGTTTCCGGCCAGCGTGTCCATTTTGCCGGCCAAAGAAACAATGGCGCCCACCAATGTGTCTGGCAGTTCGGAGTTGGAAGACAGCGGCCAGTAGAACTGGGCCATGGCTTCCCCTTCCTGCGGGCGGCCTTCCAGCTCGGCATATTTGCCGCCCATATAGCCTTGCAATTCCGGGAATTCATAGACCACGGAGCTTGCCAAATCGGCATAGGCATAGCCGGCGGCATAGGTGACGCTGTCTTTAATGCTTTCCTGCCCCAGGCGGTCGCAGAGCCACATGGCCAGCTCGCGCGTGCGGTCGGACTTTTGCAGCATGTTGCCCAGGCCTTCCACAAAGGTGCGTTCGGAAAGTTTATTCTTAAAGTGGTCCAAGCCTTCTTTTTTGTCGTTATCGTAAAAGAAAACGGCGTCGGACAGACGGGCAGACATCACTTTTTTAAAGCCTTCGCGCACTTCGTTTTGGTTGACGGACACGCCGTCGCGCACGGCGATAAAATAGGGCTGAATGTCGTTTCTGCCGTCCACCACGGGGAACATTTTAAGCTGTGTTTTAAACACGGTGGTAATCAGTTCTTTGGGCAGCGTTAAGAACTTTAAGTCAAAGTCGCCGCCGACGGCCACCGGGTGTTCGGTAAAGTACACCGTTTCTTCCACCAGGTTTTGGTCCAAGTCGGCATAATAGCCGCGGGCTTTGGCTTCGTTCATCACGCCGCGGATTAACGCTTCGCGCCGTTCCTGCGGCAGCACCAAAATGGGCTGCGGCTGGGATTTTAAAAGCTCCACATAATAGTCTTTATCGGCTTTTTCCACGCGGATCGGTTTGCGCCCGAAGGAAGTGATGGGGTAGGTAAAGCGGTTGGACTTTACGCCGGCAATTTCAAAGGGCACAATTTTGGTGCCGCACAGGCCGATTAAGCTGCGTATGGGGCGGCCCCATTTAAGGCCGCTTTCTTCCCAAACCATGTTTTTGGCAAATTCAATGCCGGTAATGATTTTGAGGAAAATTTCCGGCAGCAGTTTTATGGTCTTTTCGCCTTTAATGTTTAACTCGGCAAAAATAAAGGGGCCTTTTTCGGTATCTTTTACCACCAGTTTTTCGGGCTTAATGCCGTTTTTCTGGGCAAAGCCCGCGCTCTGGGGGGTAAAATTGCCTTGTGCGTCTTTAAGCAGTTTGGCCGGGGGCCCTTTGACTTCTTTTTGCACGTCGGCGGATTTTTCGGCAATGTTATCAATAATCAGGCACAGGCGGCGATAGGTGCCGAAAGATTCCACTTTGTCATATGAAATACGGTGTTCGTCTAAAAGTTGCTTGGCCAAGCTTTCCATTTGGCTTAAAGCGGGTTTTACAAAGCGCGAAGGCAGGTGTTCGCAGCCGATTTCCAAAAATGCGTTCATTTGGCGGCCTCCTCTTTCTTATCTTCTTTGGGCTCTACGCTTTCCACATACACCTTGGCGCAAGCTTTGGCCAAGTTGCGGATTTTGGTGATGATGTTGGTGCGGTCGGATACGGAAATGGCACCGCGCGCTTCGAGCATGTTAAAATAGTGCGACACGCGCATGGCGCATTCGTATGCCGGCAGATAGAGGCCTTTTTTGCAAAGGGCGTGGCATTCGGCTTCGTTTTCTTCAATGTCGCGGCGAAGGCGGTCCACATTGGACTCTTCAAAATAATAGTGGGAAAACTGGCGTTCGCCTTCTTGGTGCACGTCGCGGTAGGTGACGGTGTCGTTCCAGCGAATGTCAAAAACATTGTCCACTTTTTGGCAGTACATGGCAATGCGTTCCAACCCGTAGGTGATTTCCACCGTGATGGGGTTTAAAGAATAGCCGGCCATGTTTTGAAAGTAGGTAAACTGCGTAATTTCCATGCCGTCAAGCCAAATTTCCCAGCCGACGCCCGAGGCGCCCAGGGTGGGGGACTGCCAGTCGTCTTCAATAAAGCGCACGTCGTGCTCTTTGGGGTCCAGGCCGATGGCTTTTAAAGAGTTTAAATAAATTTCCTGAATATTGGCCGGCGCCGGCTTCATGATAACCTGATACTGGTAATATTTGCCCAATCTGTTGGGGTTTTCGCCGTAGCGGCCGTCTGCGGGGCGGCGGCAGGGTTCCACGTAAGCGCGGTTGACGGGCGTTTTGGTTAAAGCGCCTAACACGGTGGCGGGGTTAAAGGTGCCCGCGCCTTTTTCCATGTCATAGGGCTGCACGAGAATGCAGCCTTGTTTCTTCCAATATTCGTTTAGGGAAGAAATGATGTCCTGAAAATTTTTTCCGTATTTCATATATATAATTATACAAAAGACGGAAGACTCGGGCGCGGCAGGCCCTATGGGCCTTGCACAAAGTCCTAAAGACCCAGGCGCAAACAGGCCCTTTGACCCTTGCGCGTTTTGGAGTGTACAAAGTAAAATAATACTATGAAGGTACTTCTTTTACTGTTACTTCCTTTTATGGCTCTGTCCCAAAGTTGGGCCGCCCCGGCCGAGGCTGCCAAAACCCAGGCTTTGGCGCAGGCTTTGCAAAAAGCGTCCGCTCCGATAGCTGCTTTTTATACGGACGGATACCAAAACGATACCGAAAAGCTGCTTTATCACCAGGCGTTTAACTTTTTGGATTTGTTCCCGCCGCAAGGCAAAAAATCCGTTTTTGCTTTAACGCAAGCCGATGTGCCCAATACCCAAATTTTTATATATACCGCCCCTTATGCCAAGTTGTACACCTATATTAAGGCGGCCGGCAAAGACCCGCAAACCGTGTTGCCAGACGGCAGCAACGGCGTAACATTTGTAGCAGTGGACAGAAAGACCGGGCAAAAAAATCTGTTGGTTTTTGTTGCTTCCGATTTAATTTTGGGCAGAGAAAAAATTGTTTTCCCCATGAGCCAGGAAAAACAATATGAGTTTGTGGCCAAACTGTCTGCCTTGCTGGCAAACGAAACTTAAGGCCATGCTTATATGAGCATTTCTGATACGACGAAAAAAATACCGCGCCGCGAAAAGGCATCGTATTAATATAAACAAAGCGCCGATTTTTTGGCCCGCGTGGCCGCCAATCCGCAGGTGCGGGCCGTGCCGGCCTTGGTCAAGGCATTAAATGCCGCCAAAGAGGAAGAAACCTATCGCCATTTTGTATGGGGGCAGAAAAAATAATTTATGATTACCAGTGCGATTTTTGACATGGACGGCACCCTGTTTAGCACGGAGCCCATTTATTTTAAATGTTATCAGCAAGCGGCCGAGCCCATGGGCCTGAAATTTACCTTTGAACTGTTTGAAAGCTGCATAGGCATGAGCGTGGCAGACTCTTCCAAATTGGTCAAAAGTTATTTTGGACGAGACGTGGACGTGGCTTATTTGTACGAGCAATGCGGCCGCAATTTTGAAAAGTATATGGACAGCCACGATATCCCCATGAAACCCTGCGCCAAAGAAACGCTGGAATATTTCCGCAAACGGGGCCTAAAAATGGGGGTGGCCACCTCCAACATTACCCGCTGGGTGGAAAAACTGCTGCAAAAAGGGGGGATAAGAGATTATTTTTCTTCCATCGTCACGTCTGACCATGTGGCCAACCCCAAGCCAGACCCGGAAGTGTATCTGCGCAGTGCGCGCAATTTGGGTGCCGACGTCAGTCAGTGCCTGGCGATAGAAGACTCCGTCGCCGGTGCCACGGCCGCCATTTCTGCCGGCATGCGCACCGTGGTGGTGCCGGATTTAAAGCAGCCCAACTCGTTTGTGCGTTCGCATGCGTTTGGCGTGTATAAATCTTTGTGCGACATTTACCCGGACATGGACGATTTGCTTAGCTGATGGATATTTATAAATAAAAAAGGGCAGGATAGTTAATCCTGCCCTTTTTTGGGTTTAAGATAGTTTATTTGACGGACAGCGGGGTCCATTTGCCTTCCACCCCTTCCACGGCGCGGAAGTCGGCCGGGTCATTATAAATAAAAGTGACCAGTTTGTACTGCGGGTTAAACACAAACCACAAATCGGCCCCTTTATATTTTAATGTGACCAAAATAACCTCTTCAAACTTCTGCGCTTTGCTGGCGGATACCTTGCCGTTAAAAAACGCGACAATCAGCGCCTTTTCTTCTTTGCTTAAATTATGCAAATCAACAAAGTTTGTTACCGTCAGCATATAATCCTTCAACAGCGGGTTAGCGTGCATGGCGTCGCTGATGTCTTCATAGTTGGCTTTAAATTTATCCAGATCAAAATTTTCTTTTTCAAAATAATATTTATAAAACTGTTCCAATTTCTTCTTTTCGTTTTCGCGGGCAATTTCTTTCTTCAGGTTATAGCTGGAAAATATGCCTATGTCAGCCAGAAAAGAGGAACGTGCCGCGCTGGCATTGGCGTTTTTCAGCGCCGTAAGCCAATGCACGGGTTTGGCCGCCTGCACAGAGGCCAGCGGAAACAACATTACCCCAACAACAATCATTAGTTAAATCCATTTTTTCATCATAAACTCTTCCTACATTATTTTAATTTACTTATAGCTTACAGGTTATGAAACATGTTTTCAAGGGCCAAAAAGCCTACATTTTACGGACCTGAAGACCTAGGACTTTAATGGGCGGGTATGATTTTTAATAATGTGTCGGCCGGCTGAGGCTGTGGCGTTTGTTGCAACTCGGCCAAAGAGGAACTGTCAAGGCGAAAGTCTTTAAGCGTTTGCAGCGGATAGGTCAAGTATTGGTTTAAAAAGCGGCGGCACACTTCGTTGCATTTGGCCAGCGAAAGCAAATCCTCCGCTTCCGTAAAATCCAGCGAAGAAAACGCGTCCTCGTGCATTCTTTTCCAAAATTGGGGGGTAATTTTTAAAACGGGGTGGTCCAGCCCAAAGCCGGCCGCCGCCATCAGGCGCAGCGTAAAAGCCGGCACAAACGCCGGGTTAGGCTGGCCGTATTCCAGCTCGGTCAGCACTTGCAAAAGCAGGTGAAATTTTTGCTCGCTGGGCTGGTGCAGCGGCGTCAGGCGCATCATCAGTTCGCAAAAGTGCATGGCCAGCGTTTGGCGCGTCAGGTCTTGGCGAATGGTGGGGAAAACATGCGCTATTTTGCCGCCCGTTACCGTGCCCAACACGCGGGCGCTGCGCGCATAAATGCGGTAGTCTGCACTGGTGAAAGGCTCGCTTAAGGCTTTCAGCTTGCCTTTGGCACGGTTGACCCCGGGCAAGCGCACGTTAATGCGCCCGTGCCGGCGGGTGTAAAGGCAGACAATGCGGTCTGCTTCACGGAAGTCCTGGCGAAAAAGCACAATGCCCGAGTCTGTAAATATCATATAATAAATGTAGCAAATTTTTAGTCGCGGTGCTTGGCGCGGTCCCCGGTGTATTTGGGGCGGGCCTTTTGCATAAAACCCGTTGGACAGCAGCCCCGCGATAAGCTATAATATATATGTCCTTTTGCGCACACGCTTTGCGCTTTAAAGGAGAATTTAACTTAATAAACAGGAGTGTACGGACCTGAGGCAAAGAAGTGGCCTCCGTCCGTATAAATTAGAAACATGCTGCCTACATACAGACCGAATAAAGCCGAAAGAGCTAAACACAGTGGATTCCGCGCCCGCATGGCCACTGCCGGCGGCCGCAAAGTCCTCAGCGCCAGAAGAGCCAAAGGCCGCCACGAATTAATCCGGGCCTAATATGACTTCCCAGGGCTTCCCCCAAAGCCGCCGCCTGCATCTTAAAAACGATTTTAAGAATATTATCCAAGGCGGACATAAAATACAGGGCTATGGCCTTGTGCTGTGGTGGAAGCCTGCCCCCCTGGGAAAAGAAGACAGAAGAATGGGGCTTGTCGTATCCAAAAGACTTGGAAGTGCGGTTGTGCGCAACCGCGTGAAGAGGCTTCTTCGCGAAGCTTTCAGACTAAACCGGGAAAGATTGCAAAGCGGGGTGGACTATATATTCAGCCCCCGCTCAAGCGAGAGTTTGGCCACGGCCGACATGGCGGAAAACGCCGTTTTGAGCCTGTGCCGCAAAGCCGGCCTTGTGCCGCCTTTGAACGCTGCGGACAGTTGTTCCGCGCAAACCCATGAATAAAATTTCGCGCTCAAGCAGAAAGGTTCTGCTTTTTTTGCTAAACGTTTTTATGGCGACGGTGCGGCCCTTGCTGGGGCCGCGCGGGGTGTGTCGTTTTACGCCCACCTGCAGCCAATATGCCAAAGAGGCAATAACCAAATACGGGGTTTTTAAGGGGGGGTGGCTTGCCGTGTGCCGTGTGAGCAAGTGTCATCCTTTTCACCAGGGCGGTTACGACCCGGTGCCTTAATGGCCCGCTTTCCCATGGGCTGAAAGTCCGCTGAAAGAAGTCCGCCGCGCCATGCGGCCTATTTCAGAGGATTTTATGAACAGAAACTTTTTACTCGCGGCGTTGTTCTTTTTGCTGATGGTGACGGGTTACAATCAGTTTCTTACCATTCCCCGCATGCAAAAACAAAAACAAGCCGCCGAGCAAGAATTGGCCCAAGCCAAACAAGAACTGACCCAGGCGGACTTTGCCGCCGTTTCCAAAACGAAACCTTCCTCTTTGCCCGAAGAACTCATCACGTTTGACGCTCCCACGGCAAACATTACCTTTTCTTCCAAAGGCGCCGGTATGAAAACCTTTTTATTCCGCGACGCTTTGGGCGATTTGGACTTAACCCCCTATGCCGGCGAAGGCTATTTTGCCACCCTGCCGCAGCTGGACTTTGCAGAATCTGCCCGCACGAAGGATTCCATTTCTTTCACGGCTTCTTTGCTGCCGGGGGTAGACGTAATCAAAACCTACCGCTTTAACGAAAACGGAATCAACAATCTCAGCCTGACGTTTAACAACAAAAACGGGCACGAAGTGCAGCTGCCCGCTTTTGCCTTTAACTTCGGGCCGGGCTTGTCCACCACCAAAAGCGAACTGAAAGACAACGAACGCGAAAGCAAAGCCGTCTATCTTATCCAGGAACAAGGCAAGAAAAACCCGACTTTGGTTAAGTTTGAAGCTGACGACGAGTCCCCAGCTTCCAGCAAAGACTGGCTGTGGGCCGGTGTGCAAAACCGCTATTTCTTAAGCGTGTTAATCCCGCAGAACTGGACGGCCGGCACCTTAAAAACCGACAAGCAGATTATCGGCAAACAAAAACGCATGTGGGGCTTGTTCGGGGAAGGGGACGTAAAAGGGCCCCAGCTGTTAATCAATGTCCCCGCGCAGGAATTGGCGGCCAAATCTTCGCTTACGTTAAATTCCGAATTTTACTTTGGCCCCAAAGATTATCAGGCCTTTGAAAAACTGCCTTATCACTTAAGCCGCAGTATTGAATTTGGTTTCTTCGGTGCGTTGGGGCGCTTGGCCCGCAACGTGCTGGAGCTGTTTTACAGTTGGACGGGCAACTACGGCGTAGCTATCATCATGCTGACGGTGTTGCTGCAGCTTATCTTGTTTAAGTTTACGCTGATGTCGCTCAAGTCCGGCGCACAGATGAAAAAAGTGCAGCCGGAAATGAAACGCCTGCAGGAAAAATATAAAGGCAATCCAGAAGCCCTCAACCGCGAAATGTTGGCTTTGTACCAAAAGCACAAAATTAATCCGCTTTCGGGCTGTCTGCCGCTTTTAATCCAGCTGCCTATTTTCCTGGC
The DNA here is from genome assembly GCA_944322775.1 of uncultured Elusimicrobiales bacterium. Lineage (GTDB taxonomy): Bacteria > Elusimicrobiota > Elusimicrobia > Elusimicrobiales > Elusimicrobiaceae > Avelusimicrobium. The sequence continues at coordinate 231 of CALUQA010000138.1, read as the reverse complement.
GTTGTTTAATGCCTTACGCACGTCTTGGTCCTTGCACGGGGCCGGGTTTGTGCTGTGGATTACGGATCTGTCTTCCAAAGACCCGTATTATATTCTGCCCATTTTGATGGGTGCCGTTATGTTCTTCCAACAGCGGGCCACCATGCCCGCCGGTATGGATCCCGCCCAGGCCGCGATGTTTAAATATATGCCGCTGATTTTTACGCTGCTGTTTATGAATTTCCCGTCCGG
>CALUQA010000137.1 GCA_944322775.1 uncultured Elusimicrobiales bacterium | reverse complement strand
TTTGCTGAATCAACCCTTTTGACTCTTCCAATTTAGGCGACAAGTTGCTGTTAGCCTGATCGCCCAATTCACGGCATTGCTGCTCATTAAGCAGCTGTTGGTTTACTTCGTCAAAATCTCCAATCATCTCATCGCCGGCCAACCCTATTCCACTGCCCATACCCGAGGAATCATATACCTTCTTGGGGATTTCCATGGCCATATATCCAGCCGAGGCCAACTGCTTTTTTAACATTAAATATTTTGCCTTATTAGCCGCTTTGGAAAGCAACCACACGGTGGCCAAATCCCGCTGGGGTTTATCTCCTGCTGTTAAAGAACCGGCCAAATTGCTAAGCGGAGAAGGAACATGGGAAGCCTCTTTCAAAGCCCCGTCCAACTGGCTATTTGTTAAAAGAGAAGCTTTATCCACCGCTACTCCCAACCAATCCACGGAATAGGCTCCTGCTATGCCGGGAGCTCTAACCAAAGAAGCTGTATTGGAAGAGCCTTTTACCGTTATATTTTCCACTGCGGCGCGAGCTGCCAAATCGGCATCTGTACCGAAATAAACTTCTTGGGCATTTTGGGCCGCTGCGGCAGCGCGGGCTTGTTGGCTCCAGCCGTTGACTTCATGATTTACGGCTGCATCGTTTGGCCGGCCATTAGAGCTATATGCTCCATACAAACCGTCCGGCGGCAAACCTTTGGCTCTGCGTGCAGCATTCACGGCATTTAAATCAAACAAACCAGACTTTGGGCCTAACGCATTGAACCCTTGCTGCTGATTTCTGTCAAAGAGCGATAAATCCGCTTCGTTACTTGCCAAATAACGGCGGTCAGCCTCGCCAGCCCACGTCAAGAGCGTACGAAAAAAGCTCATAGACTGGGTGTCCTGCGCGCTAAACCCCATCAACCACGACAAATTACGAAGCCCCGGTATATGACCCACCGGTATTATAAATATAATACAAAACAGGAAAAAAACAAGAGCCAATCCGACCAGCATTCGCCGGCGATTATGTCGTTTGTCTGCTTGGACTTGCGAAAGAGACGGTTGTGTTGTCTGTCCCTTAAGCTCGGCCTGAGGCAAACGCACCATTGGTTTGTCTTTTTCCTGTTTCATAAAAACACCTAGTTAATGACAGAAGACGGCGCCTGTCCGGCAATACGGCCCTGATTATATTCACGGCGCAGTTGCTGCTCCTGCATTCTTTTTTCGTACTCCAGCACCCGTTGTTGTTTCTCTGCCGTCACACGGTTAAGCGCTTTTAAATATTCCAATTCACGCTTGGCTTGTCTGTATTCTGCATTATAATGCAAATACAACACCGTACAGCAGACAAACACTATTGCCAGGAGAACCTTAAATAACAAGGACTTTGTTATATTTTTATTTTCCATAATAAGCCCCATTATTCTTTGCCATCTGTCACGTCATTGCTGCTACTGTCGCTTATAAGCTTGCTGCCGGCATCAATCGCGTTACCGGGAACGCCGCCCGTCATCATATCTTTAAGCACCTGTCCAAAGTTCTTTCCACCCTCTTTGCCGGCGTTAGCAGCAGCTTCCCCGCCGGTAGTACCCATTTGTTCATTAGCGGTAGAAGTCATTTCAGCTTCCGTCGATTTAGAGAAGTTAAAGAAGCTGATGCCAATGGCCACCAACATCAAACAGCTCAGCACAATACCGGCAATAGCCCAACCTGTTTCTTCATCATATTTGTTATTATACTGGATACATTTGACCATAAACCAGATAACCAAACCGGCCATAATAGCCCCGATAGCAACAGCGGCCACCTTGCTCCAAACGCCACCTTTCATCAAAGAGTTAATCAAAAAGCAGCAACCGATGGTACCCATAATGAGAGGGAAAAGCAACTGCTGCAATAACGTTCTATCTTTAATACGCTGAGTTTCAGTGGTGTCGATTTCGTCTATCCCTTTGGCCATGCCACGTTCTCTAGATTTCAAATCATCTTCAAAGCCAGTACCACTGGTGCCGGAGAACTCTGCCATACTGTCTCCCATTACTTGAATACCGCCGGAGAGTTTTTCCTTGGCCATAAAGGGGCTGCCCCCTTCGTTGGCGGCACGGTTTTTGTTGGCTGCCACTTTAGCAGAAGCTAAGGCAATATCACGCAAGCTTTTTCCTTCTCTAGAATTACTGCCTTGGCCGACACGCGTTCTGGTATTGCCGGCAATAAACGATGAAGAGGAAGAAGCCGCACCGCGCACATTGCTGTTAGAAGCCAACAAAGTGCTTCCTTTGGGCATAGATCCGCTTAAGCTATACCCTTCCGAGGCCCCCACACTGCCAGCTTTGGCAGAAGCGCTGCCTTGGGACGAACGAGAAGGAGCCCCAAAACCGCCGTTGCTGGAAGAGCCCATATTGCTGCCACTAGCTTTGGCAATAGAAGCCCGCTGCAAACCGCCGGCTTTTTCTTCGCCCAATTTATTAATTTGTGTTTTTTGCGCTTGTTGTGCAGCGGCCGCACCAACGGCAGACCCGTCGGCAGACACATTGCCTGTCACAGCTTGTCCATCAGGGCCAACCTGAACTGCCGCATTGGCCCCCATGCCAAGGCCAGCCTCTCCAGCCCCCAAAGCATAGCTGGGAACAGAAATATTATTTAAGGCATTGACCGCCGCTTCGCCGCCGTCAAACAAAGTACCTTCGCGCGCGGCAATTTCCTCAGCCGTGGCAAACTGTGCATTGCCGGTGTCAAAATTAATGCTGGAATATTCCGCCGGCAAGACACCACCGGAAGACATAATGGAGCTCAAAGAACGCACTCTCGCTTCTTCAGAGGCGGAAGTATCCGAGGCAAAATTATAGACGTTCAGCCCAATAAGCCCCACGGTCACAGCCAAGCCGGCTGTTTTACCGGCGCTCAAACTAATGGCGCCAAGACGACTAGTTAAAAATTTAAGTATTTTCATAATTTATCTCCTAGCTCCTATTTATTACCTTCGAGAACCTCGGCCACCGTTGCTTCCGCCGCGATTAGAGTTGGAATTATTGCCCAATCCACCGTTTCTTCCGCTATCAGAACCATACGGGTTAGTCGGTTTTTCCTGCGGATCCGTCACAGGGGTTGAAGGGACGTTATTATTCCAAAAAGCATTTTCATCGCCCCAATAGTTGCGCCCCCATTCTTTTGCTTTTCTTTTAGGCCCGCCAAACCACCACAACGCATTAAAGACATCGTCTACCGTATTTCTTGCCACCGTCGCATAACCGCCGGCCGTATTCGTAGTCTCATAGGTAGAATCATGCCATTTTGCTTTAAAGGAATCTATTTCGCTTCTCAGGTTATTGCGCGCTTTAGCTTTAAAAGCATAGCCCAGCCAAGATGCTATCGGCGTAGCATACGACCAGCCATTGCAAGCCTTCACAAAATCACGAATTTTAATGCGAAGCGATTCGCGGTCTTCTTCATAACTAGTAACTTCACCTACAGCTCCACCGACAGCACTGCCTAAAGCAGAAATGGCATCATCAGCAAAATCACTGGAACTGGCATTTCCGCCTGCCAATTTTTCCCCGCCTTCCAGCTGAATACCGCCAGATAATTTGGTGCTGGCCATAAAAGCGCGGGCACCTTCGTTGGCGGAACGATTGCTGTGCCGCGCAATGTCGGCAGATTGTTTTTGCAGGGCAGCCAAAGAGTTATCTGATCTCAACCGAGAACCTTGCCCAATAACAGAAGCTCTGCTGCGTTCAAAATTGGAACCTTGTCCAGCCGGGCCCGTGGCAGAAGTGCCACCGGCCGCTTGGGCTCCGCCCAACACACCAGACGAACTGACGCCTTGGCCTTCTTTGCCATACTGGCCGCTTTGAAGCGGCGTAGAGTTCAAATTGTTGCCGGAAGCACGTGCCATGCCTTCCGCCATGCCAAACTGCCCCCCTTTGCCTTTCATGGCTGCAGCCATTTTGGCGGCATTGCCAGAAGCCCCTTCTGCCGCGGCGGCCGCCTCAGCAGCTTGTTTTTGAGAAGCAATCGTGGCCTGAATATCGGCAATTTGTTTTTGCACGGCACTCATATCGCCAGACATAGCACCACTATTTTCCTTAGCCATATTGCCCGCCATGCCCAATCCGCTGGAAGCGCCGTCCATTTTATAGGCACTAATTTCCTGCTCTTGCTGGACAAACGCCGGCTGGGAAGAAAGATCCCCCGCCTGGGCATCGGCTTGCATTAATTGCAAATCCTTAGAAAGCGTAGCATTGATACCGGAGCGCAATTCACCGCCGGTACCATAGGAGCCGCTTCCGTACACGCCGCCGGCCGCCCCGGCCACAAACACCACATCTTGGTCAGCCGTATTGGAAGAAAAAACCGTATTCAAATTCGGCTGGGCAGAAGAACCCATCATCTGCCAGGCGGCAATGCCAGCCACGCCCACAGCGGCAGACAAGCCTACCGCCTGCATCGCCGACAGGGACCACTTACCTGCCTTACTGGTTAAAAATTTAACAATTTTCATAATGAGCTCCTATTTTTCCTATTCCTGCAAATATTTTTTCACGCCATTCACGACTATATAGCTTCCTTTTTCATCCGTCAAAACTTCAACTTCTTGTTGAGTATTATAGGCGGAAGTTTTACCTCTTCTGGTACCTTTATTTAAATCAACCTGCAAACGGGCAGCTTCTTTCTTTGCTGCGAGCTCCGATACATATACGGGGTTTGAGTTAATTGTAGTATCAATATTGGCCTGGTTAACTCGTTTCGTCTGCTTGTTAGTCAGTTGAACAGGCTCATATCCATTAGCATAAGACGTGTTTGTCACCTGTTGATTGGTATTAGGATCGGTTGTTATAGAACGGGTTGCCATCACGGTCCCTTTCTTATCAAAAACAGTACTTCCATCTTCAGACAGAGTGGCACCTAACGTGTCGCGCAAATTAGAATCATCAAAAAGATTTTTTGCATCAATATCAACATCTGCTCCATACTGAGGAATATGTACCTTGTCCTTTAGACTATCGACATATTCCGCCTGCGCCAATTGTTCTGCGGCTCTTTTTTGTTTAGCCGTATCAATAGCCCCTTGCGCTTCGTCCAGCCCCCACGAAATCAGGCGTTCAGCAACATTTTTTGCAAATTCTACTAATTGCTCTTGCCACCAACGATTTTCATCTTCCTCGGCTGCATCATCGGCCGCTTCATCGTTTGCATCCTTTAAAGCATCGTCAAAAGCATTTGGGTCTGCACTGCTGATAGGGGCGTTAGTGTCCAAGTTCAATCCGGCGGCTTTGCTCAGGTCCACAGCGCCGCTGTCACTCAAGAAAGCATCACTTCCTTTCACGTTGCCGCCCATTAAAGCTTTCTTGGCATTTAAAAGTTTATTGTCTTTCAAACCGGCTGCGGCACGGCTTCCGGTAGCCGTTTGAAAAAGCGCTTTTCTGGCGTCGCCGGAACCGGGCCCCTGCGGAGTGAATTTATCGCTTCCCTTGTCCTGGCTTTTAAAATTGGAAAAATCTCCGCTGGGTCCAAACGTACCACTGATACCGCTGCCACTGCCGCTTTTTAAGCTGGCACTGTTTAACGCATTGACTTGTGTCGGAGTGGACGTCTTGCTCCCGCCGCCGCCATAATAGCGCCCTGGAACATATTGCGAAGCCGTAGAAGAAGCTGCTGAGCCATCTGGCAGTTCTACTTCCGCAATATCAGCTTCCTGGCGAGCCTCTTTTTCTTCCTTGGAATATAAAGCGTTTTTAGGAGTATTTTGCATATCCGGGTATTTGGAAGCAAGTAAATATTGTTCAGCCTCATCGGAAGAAAAAGGCATATTGGCTAAATCATACCCGCGGGCTTGAAAATCGGCAAAAGCATCTTCATCACTAGAAGAAACAGCCGTGCCCAACATAACTAAGGCCACCAGCACCACCACAGCAATGGCGCCATAGGTATAGGCTTGTTTGCGGTCCATTTTATTTAACTTGGCCCAGGTTTTGCCCAAAGCGGCAAAAGGCGCAGGCTTTTTATTCTGCCCCGTTTGTCCAGCCGCGGCCACCGGCTTTTTTTCTTCATTATTCTGCTTGCCGGTACGGACTTTGTTTTTATTAAACAGGTTAAACATAACTTGACCCCTTATTTAGATATAAAAATTCACTCTTGCTGACCCGTATAAAAACTTCTTATACGCTCAAACACAGAGTTTAAATTTTTGCGCAGGGCTTTGCGCTACTATTAGTATAAATGGATTTGACCTCTTTGTCAAGAGTTCTTTCCCTTATTCGGCAATAGCCCTGGCGGCATGTTCAAACCCCATTTTATCGTCCTTCCGGGCGCACATACGGAAGCACGCGTTCGTTGGGGCCTACATATTTAATGACCTGCAACTGACCGCCCGTTTCACACAAAAACTCAAACCCTTTTAAACACGACATTTCATTTTGGCACAACTGCAACTTATCATAATCACACAAAAATTTAATGCGCGGAGGGGCCGTATAAACCGTAAGCACCACTCTGGTCCACGTACCGGAAGTATTAATATCCAGTTTTAAATTTCGCAAACTCAGCAACTTGCGCATACCTTCATTATTAAAGCCCAAATAGTCTTCCACCTTTTTTTTGATATCCTTGGTCAAATAGCGGCGGTCCCAGCGCTGTAAATAATCGGTCGTATGGCTTTGCAGCTGGAAACGACGCGCGGCATAAAAACCGGCAATTTCCATTTTTTGGCTGAGTACCAACAGACCAAAAATTTTAATAATAAACAAAATAAGAATGACCAACACCGGGAACAGAAGCACTGTTTCGGTCGTTGCCTGCCCTTTGCGTGAGTGAAAAATATGCATCATGGGCCCACCTTCACGCTATATTTAGGAATTGGATCGGGCCACACGCAATTGTTGCTGGAACGCGGGCAGCTGAGCGAAATTGTATTGCGCACATATGGCTGATAGCGTTGCACTAAATTAATATTAAAACGGTTATCGGGTAACGTGTATTTTTGTTTTAACACAACCCCGCGGGCCAACTGTTTTAATTTGGAACGACTTTGGGGCGTCAAATAGGCAAACTGGAACAAAGGCACCCCCATTACCTTAGCCATATCCAAATCAATGGCATAAGCGCCGGAGTGCATGGTGGAACCCTGATAGTCGGCACTAACGTAAAAACGAGTCTTGTCTATTTCAAACGCTTTGGTATCCAATTCAAAGCGTTCCAAGGTAGACGCGGCCTGTTTGGCGCATTCCGACTTACGGCAGTTTTGCGTATTCAAATAATAACTTTGGCGGAACATGCGGCCATTATCTACCACATCTTCATACACATATTTCTGCGAAGCATAAATAGAACCGGTACGAATAAAAATGGTGGCATATTCTTTGATAGCCGTCAGCCCAATGGTAGAAGCCCCGAAAAAATAGTTATCGGCCAAATATCTATCCGTCAGCACATATCTTTCTTCTTCATCCGGAGCTTGCTTGGGGTCTTCTTTATTCCACTCTTGCCTTTTGCCGGAGTAGTATTGAAGCCCCCACGAGGTAGCCTCTGCCGCAGGAATTCCATTGTTGACGGCGCCGTTGGGGCCAATATCATAGTTGGGGCCAATAGCCGCAAATGCACCGGACTTGTAAAACATATCAAACACGGTTACTTTTTGGTCCGGATCGGCTGCCGTCTGTTTGGCAGGCAGTTCAACACTCATCGTTTTCATAACGCGGTACGGGAGCGCGCCGTTGACCTGTGCCACTGCATTTAAATATACGCTGGCCGAAGACATTTGAGAATAAGCCGCATTGTCCAAAGCAAATTGCTCACGCACTTTGCTCATGGAAATTTTAGACGTTTCAAACAACAAATAAATCAGCAGCATAAAAATAGGCGCAAGCATCACCGCGGGCAGCAAAATTTGTGCCCGGCGGCTGCGAAGCGTACTTTTTATAACAGCTGCTGTTTTCATCATCTCGTCAACAAATTCCCAATAAACATAAAAAACCAACGCACGATATCATTATGAAAAGCGGTAATAAAGGCAGAAATAATCACCATGATGCTGCCAAGCATCAGCACATATTCTATGGAAGCCTGCCCACGCTGCCTCTGCAAAAAGCGGCAGCAACGCTTTTTCATTTTATCGTACATTTATTCTTCGTCTTCAAATTTTGTACCTTCGGAAGATATAAGTCCTTTTTCAATGGCTTTCACCACTGCTTCCGTGCGGCTGCTTACGCCCAATTTATGGAAGGCGCTGTTTAAATGATTTTTAATCGTCTTAACGCTGCAGCCCAATTCTTTGGCCAATTCTTTATTGCTCATGCCTTTGCCAAGCAAATCCATGACTTTAATTTCCGTTTTGGTCAAAGTGGCCTGGCTGGGCATGCCGCCTTCTCCCATACGGCGCAAGCCATGCAGCAATTTGCCCATCAGCTGCTGCGGAATCATCAATCCTTCCGCCGTAAAGGTTTTAATAGAGTTCACCAGTTCCGCTGCGGGCAACATTTTGGACAGATACCCGTTGGCACCAGCCTGAATAGCGTCAAGCACATGGGCTTCGTCTTCAAAAGAAGAAAGCATCAACACGTTCACTTCCGGTGCGGCTTGGCGAATTTGTTTGGTGGCCGAAATACCGTCCAACTTGGGCAATTTAATATCCATTAAAACCACATCGGGTTTTAATTTTTTGGCCAAGGCAACTGCTTCCAACCCGTCGGCGGCTTCGCCTACGACTTCGATCCATTTTTCGCCGTTAAGCACGTCTCTGATTCCTTCGCGGAACAAAGTTTGGTCGTCTGCAATAAGAACTTTGACTTTTTTCTTTTTATTCATGTGTTGTTCGCTCCCGTATTGCGTAAAATTAGTTGACGGCTATGGGCAGCGTAAAAATAAACGTTGCGCCCTGCCCAAGCCCGGTGCTTTGGGCCCAAATACGTCCGCCGTGATTGGTGACAATATCTTTGGCAATAGACAAACCCAAACCCAAACGGCCCACGCGGTTTTTGTCCCCCACTTGCGTAAAGCTGGTGAACAATTCCGGTGCCTGCTTAGGATCAATACCGTCGCCAGAGTCCTTTATCGACACTTTAGCATTTTTTTCGTCTAATTTGCTTACTGTTACTTCAATATGGCCGTTGTCGGGGGTATGGCGCACGGCATTTTCCAAGATATTGGATATCACTTGGCGAATGCGTTTTTCGTCTGCAAACACGGGTATTTCCCCCACACTTTCAAAGGTGACGGTAATGCCGCGTTTGCTGGCTTTGTCTTTAAAAATTTCAGCCGTTTTCTTTAAGCTGGCAGTCAGTTCAAAGTTGGCTTTTTCAATACGAAGTTTGCCTTTTTCAATGGCGGCCCAATCCACCAGGTCTTTAATCAAGTGTTCAATTTGCCCAATGCTTTCGTCCATATAAGACATCTTACGCGCTTGGTCCTCATCGGGGTGCATTTTCTTTTTAAGCATGTCAAAGCTCATCTTCAGCGTCATCAAAGAGTTGGACAAATCGTGCGACACAATAGAGAAAAACTTAGACTTCATGTTGTTTAATCTGTCCAAATCCGCATTACGCAGTTTTAACTGGGCCAGCAATTCTTTATTGCTTTGTTCCAAGAAATATTTATCCAACGCGCGGTTAATGGTGCGTTTGAGATAGTCAAAATCTACCGGTTTAATCAAAAAATCATACACAGACTCTTTCATGGCTTCCATAATAGAGTTCAGTGACGCATATGCCGTAATCATCAGGATTTGGCTGTCTTGGTTAAAAGAGCGGATTTTGCGGATTAAATCCAGTCCTGTTTCGTCGGGCAAGTTATAATCCATCAAAATGATGTTAAAAAACTCGGAGGCCACCAAGTCCAGGCATTCTTTTCCGTCCCCAGCCTGATAAACTTTATACCCTTCGATCTCCAGCAAATCTGCCAGCGTTTCCCGCAGGTTGTTGTCGTCGTCTACGACCAATATTTTAACTTGCTTATCCATATTTTGTATCTCCGCTTTTACGGTAAATTCTTAAATATATTGCAAAAACTGTGCCTTTGCCTTCCTCGCTTTTAATAAATAATTTGCCTTTATGGCGCGTAATAGCCTTGCGCACCACCGCCAGCCCAAGCCCCGTGCCGCGCGCCTTGGTGGTAAAGAAAGGCGAAAATATTTTGCTTTTTAATTCTTCCGAAATACCCGGTCCTTCATCTGCCACATAAATGCAAACGGCTTTTTTGCCCACCTTGCTGCCCACCGTCAAGTTGCCATTGCCCTGCATGGCTTCGCACGCATTGGATATAATATTGCGCAAAGCCTGTTTGATTTCTTCGGCATCTATTTTCAGACGGGCGCTTTCGCAATCCAGCTCCTCATGCAGATGAATGCCGGCCGGCAACGGAAAAGAAAGCATTAAATCGTGCAGATAACTGTTTAAATCTATGACGGACAAAATCATGTCGCGGCTGCGGGCAAAGCCAAGCACTTCGCTGATAATGCTGTTGGCTTGGCGGATTTCCGAATCAATAATGCTAAATTGTTTAATCAGCTTGGGATTGGACGGCGGCTCTATTGTTTTAATCAAACGCGTAGCATTGCTGATGACTGCCAGCGGGTTGCGAATTTCATGGCTGATGATAGAGGCCATTTGCCCAATGGCCGCCAACCGTTCCGATTTGACCAGTTCATCGGTAGCTTGTTTTAACTCCGCCGTGCGCTGCTGCACGCGCAGTTCCAGTTCTTTATTCATATTGGCCAGTTCTTTTTGGGCTTCCAAAATAACATTTTTACGCTCGCGCAATACCGCTGCCATATGCAAAAATACGCGTGAAAGTTGCCCAATTTCATTGGCCGGAATAATCAAATCTTTCTCTGTGGGCATATAATCGTCGTCTTGTTCCAGCTTAACAGCAGCCTCCTGCAAACGTTTGACAGGGCGGACAATAGGAATAAGCACCAAATAACTTACCGACAGCAAAAACACAGCCATAATCAGCAAAATCAGCAGCACGTCCCAAACGGAATAGAAAGTGCTTTCCAAGAACAATTTACTAATTGTGTCGGAAGGCTGTTGCACATATACAATCCAGTTCAGAACCGGCACTTCGGCGCGACTCACCAAAATTTTTTGTCCGTCCCCAGTTTTAATTTGACCGCTGGAATGGCCGTCCAAAGCAGGGGCCCAAGAGCGCACCTCATAGCGCAGCGGATTGTCGGCCGTCAAAGCCAAGCCCTCCGGCGCACCCGAATAAGATACCAAACTCCCGTCTGCGCTGACCACAACGGAAAACATGTCTTCCGGATAAATTTGTTTTAAGGATTTGCCCAAGCTGGCCAAGTTCATCTCCGCAACCAGCACCCCCACCACTTCTACGTCGCTGCGGTGTTCCCGAATGGGGAAAGCCATCAAGGCATACAGTTGGTCACTGACGCGGTTGACGGAACCGACATATTCTTTGCCTTCACTTACGCAAGTGCGCAAAATATTGCCCAACTCCGGCGCATAGGTAAAGCGCGTATTGTCGTCACCGGAATAAAAGAGCAATCGGCCATTTGGGTTTAAAACAGAAATATGGGTAATTTCGGGGTTTTTTTCGCGCAGGTAATCAATGTCTTCTTTATTGATAAAAGGGTGACCGCCAAAATCGGTATGCAAATCGGTAAATACAGAAAAGAACTGCGCTTTACGGCTTACTTCTTCCCCCAACACGGAGGCAATTTGGGCAACAACGGTACGTTGTTTATCCAAAATTTCATTTTCCAGTACCCGGCTGTCCACACGCAACACATGCCAGCCGATCAGCAACACAGGAACGGCGGAAACAAAAGTAAGTGCAATAATAGCGTTTGTAAATAACCTGCCTGTTTTTTTCTTCACGTGCGGCCTCTGGAATAAGAACTTCACTTTCAAAAGCGGGGGCTCGGAGATTTCCAAGCCCCCGCCTTTTTATAAAAACAAACTTAGCAGCTGCCGGCAGGAGCCGCCGCACCGCCTTGTGAGCGGGAAGCAGCCGGGTTCAAAAATTCCAAACCGGGCTTTTGGCTTACGCTGCCAAAATCCAACACTTCTTTTCCTTCCCACAAGAAGGTAGGAGAAGCACTTACGGCAAATTCTTCGCCGTAAGCAGCTTCGGCTTTGAGCAGTTCCACCCCTTCTGTATCAAATTTTTTCATGATCTTTTTGGGGTTAATTCCAGCTTCTTCCATAGCTTTATCCCAGCGGCTGGATTGATAGTTTTGGTTGCGGATTTCCAAATATTTCCACAATTTTTTGGGATAATATTTTGCAATCAGCAACTGGCGGATATTTTCTTCCCATTCGGCCGGACCATGCAAGCTGCGGAAACCCGTTTGCGGGTTGTAGCTAACCACATAGCGCAAGGCAATGTCCTGATCTTCGGCCACTTTGCCGTCTTTTTTAGCCTGGATAATCAAGTTTTCCGCCATAACGCCAAAGGGGCACTGGGACATGACAAACACTTCCAGCTTGCCGGGTTTGACTTCTTTTTCGCGATACACGCCCGTGCGGGTCATGTGAGGGAAAATCAAGTAATCGTCGTTTTCCTGCACATAGCCGGCAGCCAACTGTTGCTCCAGCTTAGCACGCAGTTCAGGCGTCTTTTTAATTAAATACAAAGGCAAAAAGCTATAGTCCAAATTAGCCAACTTAGGATCTTGCTGTGCCTGTTCATAGGTCATGGCCGTCAAGTTGGGCGTACCACCCAAAAACGCTGCCAACCCGGGGCCCAGCTGAGGATCCTGCTTGCCGGACGGATAATCTTCCGCCTCTACCACAACGATGTCAATCGTCGGTTTTACTTCTTTTTTTGTCGTTTTTGCCTTGGCCTTAGTTGCCGCAAAAGCCGGCATGGCCAACAAACAAGCGACCATCAAAATAACTGCCTTTTTC
>CALUQA010000136.1 GCA_944322775.1 uncultured Elusimicrobiales bacterium | reverse complement strand
CCGTTAAAAAAACCGTGAAAAAAGCCGCCGCTAAAAAACCGGCGAAAAAAGTAGCCGTAAAGAAAGCCGCCGTTAAAAAACCGGCGAAGAAAGCTTGCGCCAAGAAGGCTTGCTGCAAAAAAGCCTGCGCCAAAAAAACGGTGAAAAAAGTGGCCGTGAAAAAAGCAGCTGTTAAAAAAGCCGCTGCCAAAAAACCGGCCAAAAAAGTAGCCGTAAAAAAAGCCGCCGCTAAAAAACCGGCGAAAAAAGTAGCAAAGAAAAAATAATTTAGTACCCCAAAAACCCGCCCTACATAAGGGCGGGTTTTTTTTATTTGTTTTTTAAGGAGCTCTCTGGGCTGGCAAGGTGCCAGCCTGCTGAACTGGTTTTCTGAAAATATAAAAACACCCCGTCTTGTGACGGGGTGTTTTGTTTTTTAAAAGAGGGAAAATTAAAGCGGTTGTTTAAAGTCTTCCCCGATGATAATGCGCACGTCGCAAATGGCGGTGCCTTGTTTTTCCGATTCAATTTCGTTACTTACGCCAATGGCCGTGGTTAACTGTTTAATCTGTGCCAAGCGGCCGGTGTAATCTATCACGCGTGTTTTGGGCTGATGCGGCCCGGGATAGTTATCGTATTGCAGCACGTCCACTTGTAAAAGCCCCATTTGGCTTTGGTCGCGCAGGTATTGGGTCAGCTCCAGCGCGGCACCCTTTTTGCCGGCCCCGTTTAAAATTTCCACAATCAGCGGGCGGTCCTCCACCGCCAGGGGGGCGCGGTCTTCCACGGGTTCTGCAATGTGATCTTCCGGTACGGAAGATTTAGATTTTTTGGCGGATTTCTCTCCGGCGGTACGCACGGTAAAATCGGTGATTTCCAGACGGCTTAAATCCATGGCATACAATAAAAATTCTGCCGGGCGCAGGTTTGTCCGTTTGTCATGCAAGGCCGAAACATATTGCCAAAAAGCCTGCCAGGCCAAAAGCGGGTTATAGCGCCAATTTTCCAAATTATATTTAAAGTGCCGCCAGTATTCGTCTTTTTTTAGCGTTTGCGGAATAAAATAGCGCACTTGCGGCACGTCTATACCGGCACTGTCAAAAAGATTTTGGGCGTTTTCCAACGGGTCTTTGGGCAGTTTGCGGCGGTTGACGGTGGTTAAAAGCACTTTACGTGTGACCGGGTTATAAGAAGCCGTCATGCCCGGCTGCGTTAAAATGGCCACATAAATGGTTTCGTCTTTGCGCTGGGCAAGCACCTGCGCCGCCTGGGAATGAAATTGCACATAGGCCGCCCAGCCGGTTAAAGCCAGCAGGAGAATAAGCAAAAACTTCTCTATCAATTTGCGCATTTTACCAGGTGATTCCATAGTTCTATCCCCACGGGGCAGAGCCATTTTTGGCTGTCAATGGTAAACCACAGTTTGCGGTTGGCCGCGTAAAGCAGGGCTTTTTCCAAGTCCTGCGCGGCCAGGGTGCGAATGACAAAGGCGTCTTTGTATTTGCGGTCTTTGGAAGAAATATCTGCCACAAACAAAATTTTGCTTAGCGTAGTCATTTTCAGGCTGCCCAAGGTGTGCTCGGAAATGGCCGCCAGCACGTCTTTGTCTTTTACGCCAAACTCATGCTTGGCAAACCAGGCAGACACATACGAATGCAATAAAGCCGGCTCAAAGCGGCAGATGTCTTCAAAGTAAGGCACTTTAATTTTATGTTCTTTGCAAAAGGCAATCAGTTCCGGGCCGGAAAAGCCTTTGCCCGCATCGTGCATAATGCCGGCCTGCACGGCTTTTTCCACGGGTACGTCATAAATATCGCTCAAAATGGCGCACAGCTCGGCCACTTTGATGGAATGCAAATAGCGGTTGGGTTTTAAATGGGCTTTTAGCCAGCGGTGTACGTCCAGCCCGTACAAATCGTTTTTAACAATAATTTGGGCCACTTCCGGCACGACCTTATCTTCCGGCACGGCCCCGCAGGATAAAATGTGCGCCCGCACCCGCGTGGAAGACATTTTGGGAAATTGCCCCGGCAAGAACAAATGCCTAAAGTCGGCCTTATGTTCGCTAAAGCCTTTTCTTTTGCCGGCTACCACCGTGGCATATTGAAAGATATATTGCGGGTTTTTCCATTCGTGCAAATCGTTTAGGCAATCGGTGCCTACGAGCAAGAAAATTTCCGGGTTGTCATAGCGTTGGCGCAGGTATTGCACCAGCTGATAGGAATAGGTTTTTCCGCCGCGGCGCAGTTCATAATCGTCAAAAATAATGTTTTTGCCCAGCGGCGCAAAAGCGGCGCGGGCCATTTGCATACGCAGTTTAAAGGGCGTGGGCGATTTGGCCTTAAAAGGGGAATGATAGGCCGGCACGACGTGTGCGGCGTCGGGCTTAATGATTTGCAAGGCCTTTTTTAGCACGGCAATATGGCCTTTGTGTACGGGGTCAAAACTTCCGCCAAAAACAAGTACTTTCATAGGTTTTATTATAGCAATAAGCAGGGTTTTTTATCCTTTCATGCGTATGCGCGAAAGGAGCAGGGCCGACATACCCAACATCAAAAGCGCCACAAAATAGACCGTTCCGGCCGCAATGGCGGATATTCTGATAACGGCAAAAGCCAAAATGTTAAAGAACACGGCCGCGCCCGTAAATAAAAGCAAGGTTTCATTTTTGGAAAAGCCTATTTTCATCAGGCGCAAAGCGGCATGGTCGTTGCTGGCACAAAGCGGGTTTTTGCCTTTGCAAAGGCGCATAAGGATAACAAAGCCCGTGTCAAACAGGGCCACGGCCAAAATAAGCAACGGGGCCAAAAAGCCTAAATTGGAATGTTCGCTGTAGCCCGTGCCCATGGAAAGGGCCGCAATAATAAAGCCCAGCAGGGTGCTGCCGCTGTCGCCCAGAAAGGTTTTAACGCGGTTGCTGTGGTTATACGGCCAGAACCCGGCGCAGGCCCCCAGCAGGGCCGCGGCGCCAAAATTGACGTAAATAAACTCAGACGGCAAGGCAATAACCGCCAGCCCCAAAGCGGATACGGCCGCCTGGCTGACGCAAAGTCCGTCGGAAATATCCAGCAAATTAAAGGCATTGGTAATGCCGATGACCCACAAAAAAGTTAATACATAGGAAAGCCAGGTGCAGTCAAATAAACTGATATGCACGCCGTAATAAAGCAGCAGCCCCGTGGCCACGGCTTGGCCAAGCAGGCGGACGGTGATGCTTAAGCCTTTGGGCTTTTTAAAGTCATCAATCAGCCCCAGCACAAAAATAAGCAAGCCGCCCCATAAAATGCCGCGCAAACTGTGCAGCGTGCCGGAGGGGAAAGCCGTCGTCAGACGAATAAAAACCAAGCTGGCCGCCAAACCGGCCAAAATGGCACAGCCGCCCACCAGGGGCACGGGTTCTGCGTGCTTTTTAAGCCCGCAGGGCACGTCTAACAGACGTTGGCCTAACCATTTGCGCAAAAAAGGCAGCACGGCTGCCGTAACAACACAAGCAATTAAAGCGGAAAGAATATAAAGATATAAGGTGTCCATGTACTTATAATATAATATTAAAAGCGCCCCGTCACAAGGCGGGCGGGAGGAATATGAAAAGATTTTTATTTGTATTGGCAGTACTTGTTTTTTTAGGTGGCTGTGCCGGGCTGGAGTTAAAAAATTATTGTGACGGGCAGAGCTTGCCGCGCCCTTCCTTTTTTGAGCGGGGGGAATATCTGGCCGCTTTTCGGGTGACGCTGCATGCCAAAGGCAGTGAGCTGCAAACTTTGCTGCAGATTAAAAAAACGGACCCAAATACCTATCAGGCCATTTTGTTTGCCGCGGCGGGCGGCTATAAATTAATGCAGGCCAGCGTGACGGAAGATAAAGTGACTTTTGACTATGTAACCGAACCGGCCAACGTGGCCCTGGTGCGGGAAAAGGCCGCCAGTTTTTTGACTTTGCTGCTTTTTCCGCCTTCGGTTTATAAATCCTGCCGGGAAAAAGACGGCCAGCGTACGGCAACGTATGGGGAAAAGTCCGCCGTGCATTATGTTTATTTGCCGGGGCAGGCATATCCTCGTTCGGTAACGCAACGTAAAAAGTTTGGCACGGCCCGCCTGAATTTTGCCGAATATATGCCGGCCGCCGCCGTGCCGCAATATATCTATTACGAAGACGGCTCCGCCGAGGCGGATTTAGTATTGCTGACGCTTAAAAAATAAGGAAATAAAATGAAACAAATATTTTCTCTTCTGTTGCTTCTTTTAATGACGGTCCCTGCCTTTGCGCAAGAACGCATTACCCGTTTTATCTCTTCCGTTGGAGTGGATAAAGAAGGAACTGCCACCGTGCAGGAGGAAATTTCCGTATGGGCAGAGCACCAGCGTATCCGCCGCGGAATTTATCGGGATTTGCCCAGCACCAAACAAGAACCCGTAGAAATACTCTCGTTGGAAATGGACGGAACCCCGCACCCGTATTTTTTGCAGCGCCAAGGGGATAATTTGCGGGTCAATTTTGGCAATGATGAGTATATATCCCGCGGGGCGCACACCTATCTTCTGCGTTATAAAATGAAAAATGTCGTGCGCTTTTTCCCCGAGTATGATGAAATTTACTGGAACGTAACAGGCAATAAATGGGATTTTAGAATAGATCAGGCGCTGTTTAAGTTAACCTTGCCGCAAGGCGCCCAGCCGGACGAAACACGCATTTCTTCTTATATTGGCTATCAGGGGCAGAAGGGCATTGCCGCCCACAGATATCAATTGCGTTTTTGGACAGATGCCCCTTTGGCCCCCTATCAGGGAATGACGGTGGCCGTGCCGTGGCAGAAAGGGGTAGTGCCGCAGCCTAAACAAGCTTGGTATAAAAAGTATGCTTCGCTATGGCCTTGGGTTCTTGCAGGTGTTGTGATGGTGGCTTTATGGATATATTATTTCTTGGCTTGGCAACGCGTTGGCAAAGACCCGCAAGCCCGTGTTATCCGCCAATTTGAGCCGCCTGAGGGGTTTTCTCCGGCGATGGCGGCGTATGTGTATAATTTTGGGCTGTGCTCAAATTTATTGTCCGTGGTTATTAGCAGTTTGGCTGTAAAAGGTGCCTTAAATATAGAAGAAAAAAAGAAAACTTTTGGCAAGGAATATGTGCTCCATTTGCAGAATATGCGGGCGCCTATGTTGGCAAAAGAAGAACACGCCGTATTGTGGGAGTTGTTTGGAACCAGCCAGCACGTAACCATAGAAGAAGAAAACCGGGACGTTTTTGTGAAGGCCCAGCGCGTCCTTGCCCGTTCTTTGCAGGGCACCTGCCGGGAGCCTTATTTGAGAATAAACGCCCAGTATAATATGCCCACGTTGCTAGCTTTAGCTTTGTTTGCTTTGGCATACTACCCAATCTTACAGCAGCTGCTGCCGCTTTTTCTGTGTGCGCTTGTACTGCTGATAAGTAATTTCTTGTTTGCTCGTATCGGCAAGAAAAATATATTCATTTGGTTGCTGTACGTGGTGGGAATGTGTCTTGTGCTTCAATTTGCCTGGCACCTTATCCCCAATAAAAACATTCCGCTTTATTTGGGTGTGTGTCTGACGGCTATTAGCGGCGGTTTGTTTGCTTGTTGGATACAAGCCTACACCCCGCTGGGCCGGCAAAAGATGAACGAAATAGAAGGGTTTAAGGAATATTTGGAAATTGGGGAAGGCGGCCGGGTGGCGGCTTCCAATCCTGCGCAGAAAGCGCAAATTTTTTGCGATTATCTGCCTTATGCTTATGCGCTTGGGGTAGGAAGTCAATGGGGCAAGAATTTCAGCAATAAAATAGATGAGGCCCTATTAACGCAAACCATGCACGAACGCGGCCTGCAGGTGCCCCAGGCGTCTTCCATAGGGACATCTATGGCGGCGTTTGGTTCTGCCGTGCGCAGTTATGCGCGCGCGAAAACCAACAACGGAGACAGCTACTCCAGCGGCAGCAGCGGCGGTGGCTTTTCCGGCGGAGGTTCGGCTGGCGGCGGTGGCGGCGGCCGCTGATAAGATTAAAAAATATAATAAAACCCCGGCTTTTTCGGCCGGGGTTTTTGCTTACAAATTTTATGAACAGGTCCCCTTTGTTTGCGGGGGGATAGAAATTATCCTTTGTTGTTGTCAAAGGGCTTGTGGTTGATAAAGCGTTCGGAATGGTCGGTGGCTTTGTCCAGCTCGTCTTTGAGCTCTTTGGCCACGGCTTGCATATCACTTTCTTCCGTCACATAAATGGCTTTGCCGTAGCTTAATGCCGTGCTGCCAAAAGGCAGCGGCACGCGCATTTTATCCCAAGAACCGGCTTTAAATTTGTGGCTCAGAGCCGTGCCCACCGGGATAATGGGCAAACCTGTTTTTTTAGCCAAAAACAAAATGCCCTGCTGCACCTGATAAATCGGTCCGCGCGGGCCGTCGGGCGTGAGCATGGGGTGATAGCCGGCCTGGGCAATGTTCATCAGCTTAATTAAAGCGCGCGCACCGCCGCGGGTGGTGCTGCCGCGCACGGCTTTCATGCCAAAACGGGGAAGCACACGGGCGATATATTCGCCGTCGTCGCTAAGGCTGATGAGAGAGCAGATTTTCTGGCCGCGGTAGGGATAGAGCAAAAAGAGCTGTTGGTTGTGCCAAACGGCAAAAATAAAGTTTTTGCCTTCTTTTTCCAGTTGTAAGGCTTCTTCCGTTTTAAACCAATAAATGCGGGTGGTCCACCCCAAAAATATCGTGTACAGATAAATGGCGGCGGAACCGAAAACGTGCTTCCAGGAAACTTTTTTCTTTTCCAGAGATGTTGGCTTGGGCATTATTTTTTTCCTTTACGTTTTTTCTTTTGCCAAGGGATAATAAACACGGCGCTGGCCGGCGGACAGAGGACGCCTTCCTGCATGGAAAGCTCTATTTTTTCCGATTGAATGCTGGCCAGCATTTTCGGTAAAATCTTTTCCGCCGTTTGGACATTCAGGCGCGGGGCGTCTTTAAAAAGCTTCGGCTCCGGCGCCAGGCCCAGTTTTGGCACATACACAAACTGCGGTTCTTGCGTTTCGCATTCTTCTTTTTCGGCCTGCTCTTTTACCAGTTCTGCCACAAACAGCACGGCCGTGCGCAAAAATTCAAACAACACCGTTTGGGCCGCCAGCAGTTTGGCCGGCTCAAAAGCGGCAATATAATCGGTGGCTTTTTGCCCCAGCGTTACCGCGCACACGCTGAACATGCCCTCGGCGGAGACGATTTGCTCGTCAAAATCCCATAAGGCATCTTCGGTAAATTCATACACGGTGCCGGGGTCCAGCTGTTTGGCTAAATCGAGCACAAAGCGGGTCAGTTCAATTTCCCCGTTTAAACCGGCGGCAGGCAAATCCAGCCCCATGCGCATAATTTTGCGGGTGATTTCTTTTTGCCGTGTGCTGATTTTAAAACGTTTTATTTTTCTCATGCTGTTTGGTAAATCGCTTTTTTTATCAGCCCTCTTGCAAAAAAAGGTTCATAAAACAAGCGTTTTTAGGGCCGGACGAACAAACGCCCGGCCCTAAGTAAACTTTTATCTTCTGTTTCTGCGGCTTTTGCGCACGGATTTCTTATGCGGTGCCGCGTTGGAAGAGGCAGCCGGGGCTGCTTCTTTTTCAACAGGTTTTTTGGCTGGTTCGGCTTTGCGGACCGGTTTGGCTTCTTCTCTGCTTTCGCCGCCGTGAGACCACACATACACCAAAGGCGTGGTCAAAGCAACGGTGGTGTAGAAACCACAGATACAACCCACCAACATGGCAAAAGAGAAGGAGTTAAGCGCTTCCCCGCCGAAGAAGTACAGAATGAACAGCGCACCCACCACCGTGATGGAGGTGATGACCGTGCGGGAGAGCGTTTCGTTAATGGACAGGTTAATCAGTTCCCCTAACGAAGAGCGCGGATGCAGGCGCATATTTTCGCGGATACGGTCGAAAATAACGATGGTGTCGTTGATGGAGAAACCGGCCACCGTCAGGAAGGCCGCCACGACCACCAGGTCAATTTCGCGCTGCGTAATGGCAAACGCCATCGCCATAACAAACAAGTCGTGGAATAAAGCAATCACGCCCGAGGTGCCCCACAAAATGTTGCTGAAGCGGAACGCCACATAAATGATGATGAACACCAACGAAAGAATAATGGCCCACGCGGCGCGTTCGGTCATATCCTGCCCCACGGCGGGGCCTACAAAGTTGGTCTGCTGCACCACATACGGTACGTTAAGCGTATTCAAGGCTTTTTCCACGCCGGCTTGCACTTCGTCAATATTGCCTTCGGCGCCTTTTTCGCGCACGGCGTAGGTGTTGTCCCCGTAGGACTGAAGTTCAGATTCGCTGCCCGTCAGCGTCAGGGCTTCGCGGATTTTGGACATTTCCACGGGTTGTTCAAACTTTACCTGCACCATGGTGCCGCCGGTAAAATCCACGCCCATATTCAACCCTTTGGTGGCAAACAAAATAATGCCGACCACAAAAATCAGGGCAGAAATGGTGAAATATACTTTCCTGTATTTAAGGAAATCAATGTTAGTTTTCGGGAAAAAAGTCATCATAAGCTGATCTCCTTGGGGTTAGACGTGAGCATCAGTTCATACATGGCGCGCGTGACAAACACGGCCGTGAACAAGCTGACGGTCAAACCAATAATAAGCGTTACGGCAAAGCCTTTTACCGGCCCGGTGCCGAACTGCAGCAGACAGCAACCCACGATAATCGTCGTGATGTTGGAGTCGAAAATAGCAGACCACGCTTTATCGTAACCCAGCTGGATAATGGTCGCAATAGGTTTGCCGGCCAGTTTTTCTTCTCTCATGCGTTCAATGATAAGCACGTTGGCGTCAATGGCCATAGCCAGTGACAAAATGATACCGGCAATGCCGGGCACCGTCAGCGTGGCGGAGAAGTAGCTCATAATGGCCATCATCAAAATCAGGTTCAGGATCAGTGCCGTATCGGCAATGAAACCGGCCCATTTGTAGTAGATGATCATGAACAGCAAAATGGCAATCAGCGCGTACAGAGAAGCGCTTAAACCCGATTTAATGGAGTCTTCACCCAACGTCGGCCCGATGGTGCGTTTTTCAATCACGCGCACGGGGGCGGGCAAGGCACCGGCTTTAAGCACAATGGTCAGTTGGCGTGCTTCTTCCAGCGTAAACGTGCCGGAAATGCGGCCTTCTTTGCTGATGCGGCTTTGCACCACGGGGGCGGACTGAATGGTGTTGTCGAGCACAATGGCCAGTTGTTTGCCAATGTTGGAACCGGTCAGTTGACCGAATTTTTTGGCGCCTTCTGCATTGAAGGAAAAGGCCACTTCGGGGTAGCCGTTTTCGCCATACATGGTCAGGTGGGCGTCGTCCAAATCGGCCCCGGTGACTTTGGCTACTTTATCTACCACATTGTAGCCGCCGTCTTTGGTGCGGAAAATGGTGTACCCTTCCGGCAAAAGTTTGGCAATTTCGGGTTTTAATGCGCCGTCTTGGTCGTAAGGCTCATCC
>CALUQA010000135.1 GCA_944322775.1 uncultured Elusimicrobiales bacterium | reverse complement strand
CTTTCCTCCTACACATTTCTTTTACCCGCTCCGTTCCGGTACTCCCCTGCCTCCTTCCTCCCAGTCAAACGTTCCTTTTACACCTATACGCGCGGCGCGCCCGCCGGCGCTCGCGTGCCCCGCCCCGTTGGCAAACGAAAATAAATAAAAAATCTGCGCCCAGGAGGACTTGCCTTCCGGTAAAATCCCTGACGGAATTTTCCTGCAGGCCGGGCTCGCGGTTTTTGCCTTTCGCCTTCGGCTCAAACAAAAACATCGCTGCGCCTTTCAAGTCCGGCCGCGGGCAAAGCAGTTTGCCCGCTTGGGCACATAAAAATCTGCGCCCACCAGGACTTGAACCTGGAACCCACCGATTATGAGTCGGTTGCTCTAACCAATTGAGCTATAGGCGCGGAACTTATTTTATTATAACAAATTACCCATTCATCTGCCACCAAGGCAAGAAAAAGATAACCCCTAACGTCAAAATTGCTACAATAAAATTACGGGGCATGGCCCAATGGTAGGGCGTCCGCTTTGGGAGCGGAAGGTTCCCGGTTCGAGCCCGGGTGCCCCGATTTAGGGTTTATGAGCACAGCAGAACCAAAACTGCCGTATTTAACATTTTTTCACCGTCCGCAGAGGGGATACTTGTTTCATGGGGACGGCAATGCCCATACGGTCGTTTCGCCCGCATTTGAAACACCGGTTGAATTTTCTTCTCTTGTTTTGTCGGTTAATTATCACACCAAAACCAACGGCTGGCTTTTTAGCGAAGTGCAAGTGTGCCAAGACGGCGTTTGGAGCAAGTTTTTTAAGCTGGCGCTCTATTCGCCCAAGGTCAGCCACAGCTTTGACGCGCAGGAAGATGAGGCAGGCTTTGTGGCGGTGGATTTGCTGCGCCTGAAAAAACCGGCGCAGGCCTATCGCTTCCGCTTAACCCTGCATGGGGATATGGACGTACCCTGTGTTTTTGTCTGTATCACAGACAGCAATGCCGTATATGATGAGTGCGCCGCCATTTTGCCTAGCGGCAGCCGCCGCGTGGCGGTAAAGCCGCTGTCCCAAATGCGGCTTGACGTGTCCCCCACGGACCAGCTGCGCTTGTGCAGCCCCACTTCTTTGGCCATGGCTTTAAATGCGTTGGGGGTGGAAGAAGACCCCTTGCAAACGGCAGCCGGGGTTTATGATGACCGAGCCCGCATTTACGGCAATTGGACGCTAAATACCGCCTATGCCAGCCGACGGGGGTGTCCGGCGTGTGTAACGCGCTTTCACAATTTGGCGCAATTAGATGAATTTGTAAATAAAGATTGTTTGGTGTTAGCCACTATCGCTTATAAGAAAGGCGAACTGACCGGGGCGGCCGTAGCCAAAACCCCGGGGCATTTGGTTCTTATATGCGGGTGGGAAAATGGTAAAATACGGGTAGCCGACCCGGCCAGCGAACTTAAAAAAGATGTGGTTCGTTTCTATGACGCGGCGGAATTTGCGCGGGCATGGCTTATGCGCAAACGGGGCGCGGCCTATTTAGTGAGGAGATCATGAAAAAAATAGTTGTTTTATTGCTGGGGTTTACTTTTTTGTTTGCCGCTTGTTCCAAAAAAAAAGATACGTCCACCTTGGTGGTGGCACACGGGGGGGAAATGCAGTCCTTGGACCCGGTTTTCTCTTACGATGGCGTCACCCAGGGCATGATGATTAACGTTTATGACACGCTGCTTAAATTTAACGGCAGCTCCATGACGGAGTTTTTGCCTTCCTTGTCCACTCAAGTGCCCAGCGTGGAAAACGGGCTGATTTCCAAAGACGGCCTGACGTACACTTTTCCTATTCGCAAAGGGGTTAAATTTCATGACGGAACGGAACTGACCCCCGAAGACGTGCGCTATTCTTTGCTTCGCTTTATTCTTTCGGACGTATCCGGCGGGCCGTCTTCTTTGCTGTTGGAGCCGATTTTGGGTTATACCTCCACCCGCAACGACAAAGGGGAAATTGTTGTTAACTTTAAAGATGCCGAAAAAGCCATTGAGGTGAAAGGCGACAATGTGGTCATTCATCTCAAAAAACCGTTTGCCCCGTTCTTGGCCGTGTTGGCGCGCTGGGGGTATATTACGCCCAAACAATGGGTGGTGGAACACGGCGGTTGGGACGGAACGGAAGCTACATGGAAAAAATATAATAACTTTGAAAAACAGTCTTCCTATCTGTTTGACCACATGAACGGCACGGGTCCGTTTAAACTGGTGCGCTGGGATATTTCCGGTCGGCGTTTGCAGCTGGCCGCCAACGAAGATTATTTTGAAGGCGCCCCGCAAATCAAAAATATTCACATGATGTCGGTCACAGAACCCAGCACCCTGCGCCTGCTGTTGGAAGGCGGCGATGTGGACATTGCCGAAATCCCCACGCAGTATGCCGACCAGCTTAAAGGCAATAAAGACGTGGTGGTGTACGACAATTTGCCGCGCCTGCGCACGGACCCGGTTATCTTCTTTACGCTGGATATTAACGCCAAAGGCAACCCCGATATCGGTTCGGGCAAATTGGACGGGAAAGGCATACCGCCTGATTTCTTTTCCGACCCGGACGTGCGCAAAGGGTTTGAATATGCCTTTGATTATGACGCATTTTTAAAAGAAGGTTTGGGCGGACGCGGAACCCGCGCCTATGGCCCGGCGCCGGAAGGCTTGGTCTTTTATGACAAAGACGACCCGCATTATAATTTTGACTTAAAGAAAGCCGAAGAACACTTTAAAAAAGCCTGGGGCGGACAAGTGTGGGACAAAGGTTTTGCCTTCACCATTACCTACAATACGGGCGGCTTCCCGCGGCAGATGGCGGCGGAAATGCTCAAACGCAATGTGGAAAGCCTTAACCCCAAGTTTAAAGTGGACGTGCGCGGCGTGATGTGGGCTTCCTTCCTGGAAAAAACCGCCGCCCGCCAAATGCCCATGTGGGTGCGCGGCTGGGTGGCCGACTATGCAGACCCGCATAACTTTTATTTCAACTTCATGCACAGCGACGGGCGCTATGCTTTTTCCCAGGGGTATAAAAACCCCGAAGCCGACCGTTTGGTCATGAAGGCGGTGGCTGAGTCTAACCCGGCCAAACGCGCAAAGTATTATAAAGAATTGCAAAAAATCGCTTACGAGGACGCCATGCAAATTTATACCATTCACCCCACCGGTTTATGGGCCATGCGCAGCCGCGTAAAGGGCTTTTACGATAACCCCGTTTTTATGGGTTTGTATTTTTACCCCATGTACAAAGCCAGCGAAGATTAAACAAAATGAACTTAAAAAACGCGCGGTATAAGCCGCGCGTTTTTATTTTTTAGAAAGACTTTGGTTTTTTGATAAAATTTATCTATGAGAACAAATTATCAAAAAAATGTCCTATTTTCAAATTTGTCTGTAAAACGCGCATTTGGTGGTTTTACACTAATTGAATTGCTGGTGGTTGTGTTAATTATCGGCATATTGGCGGCCATAGCTTTGCCACAATATAAGAAAGCGGTCTGGCGCAGCCGCAGCGCAGAGTTAATTACCCAAGCGCGTATTTTGGGGGAAGCGCAGGACCGCTATGTAATGGCTAACGGTGTAAGACCGACTCGTATAGATGAGTTAGATGTTTCATACGACGGTTGGGAAGTGCCGGCCTCTATATGTGGTATGGCAACATCTTCTGCGGCACAGCGGAAAAATAAGTCTTATCATGTTATTTTGCATAATACAGGAACGGAAGCTAACCCTAGTATGTGGGTGTCTTCGGCCATATTTTCTGATGGAGAATATGAGTGCGAGGGAGTAGCATATGTGCATTATTTGAGGGGAGCTCCTTCTGACAAACTTAACAAAATTTATTGTTGGAGCCGTCGTAATGGAACGTTTTGTAAAGATATATGGGGGCAGAAGACCGTAGCAATCCAAGCTGAAGGCTGGCAGGCGTATGAACTGCCTTAATGGATTTGCCCTTTGACGCAGAATTTGCTATACTTATATTGCGGGGTAGAGAAGCCTGGTATCTCGCAAGGCCCATAACCTTGAGATCACTGGTTCAAATCCAGTCCCCGCAATAGATTTTATGACCGCCCGCCAGGGGGCGGTTTTTTTATGCCTTTTTGAACCGTTCATTATGCCTGTGGGCGTCCGCCCACTAGCCTTATATTTGCTTATAAAAAACCCCTGCTCAAAGCAGGGGTTTTTAGTTGTTTAGAAAGACAAGATTTCATTATCTTGCGGAATAAGCACATTGGGAAGGTGCAGGGCCTGTATGTCTTGCCGGGTGACGGTCAAATGGCTGACCGCGCCCATGTGACTGGCAATGATGGTGGTTTTTGGGGCAAAGGCGGCCAGGGCTTTTACGTCGTTTGTGTCCATAATCAACCGCTCTTCGTTTAACAGGCGTGCGCCGCAGGCATTAACGATAATAATGTCGGGGTGGTATTTTTCTATGCTTTGGCTTACCTCGGGGCACCAAATAGTGTCGCCGGCCAGATACAGGGTCTTTTCGTTCTCGGCTTTAAACACCACGCCCATGGCGTCATAGGGCATGCCCATGGCTTGGCACATAGGCTGTACTATTTCCCTGCGGCCGTGCTGGGTAGGGGTTTTATAGAGCATAGCGCCTTGGTGTTGTGTGCCTTGCGGGCTTAACATGTGCACGTTGGAAAAGCCCAGCGTTTCAATAAATTTTTTATCTGTTGCGTCTTGCACAAAAAAGAAAATATCTTTCTTTAACGCTTTGGCGGCATATTCGTCCCAATGGTCCGGGTGGACGTGGGTTAAAATGACGGCATCGGCCTGGGCGGCTTCCTGCACGGTTATCGGCAGCGGCGTGCGGGGCTGGCGCACCTGGCTGTTGTAGGCTCCTTCAAAGCCGGGCATGTATTCTTTGGGGCCCAGCCAAGGGTCAATCAAAAATTTAATGCCTGCATAGGTAATGTGCAGGGTGGCGTTTCGTATTTGATGTATTTGCATGGTTTTCTCCCTCCATTACTAGTATTATAGACAATGGATTTCTTTTTAACAAGAATTTACTAATTTGTATAATACTTACTTTTTTGTATAATACTATCCATAAAGTAAATAGGAGTATCTATGGCAAAAGCTAAAAAAACGGCTTATCAGTGCCCGCTGGAAGCGTGTATGGACATTATCGGCGGCAAATATAAAGGGGTTATTATCGGCCATTTAATAGACAAAACCTTGCGCTACAGCCAATTGCAAAAACTGGTTTCGCACGCTACGCCCAAAATGCTTATCCAACAGTTAAAAGAGCTGGAAGCCGACGGCGTGATAAAACGAAAGTTATACCCCGTCGTGCCGCCCAAAACGGAATATTCGCTCACGGAGCGCGGCAAAAGCCTGATCCCGGCTATTTTGGAGTTAAACAGATGGGGTATGAAGTATTTAAAAGAAGAACATATTCCGTGTGCGTATAAAGGCAAATTATAACAGCCGGCAATATGTTAAAAACCCGCCCGCGCCACAGTGCGTGGCAAACGGCGCGTGTGCCGCATATTTATGTACAATTTAAAAAAGAACAGGGTTTGTCCTGCAGTTTAGTAAGGAAGGGTAAAAGTATGAAAAATATGGTATTCGTGGGAAACCACAAAAATTTTTCCGGTCTGCGCTTGGGTGTGCGCTTGGCCAAAGTGCTGGCCGAAAAAGGCAACGAAGTCATTCTGGCCGGCATTAAAGGCAAACTGCCTAAGAAAACCGATTTAAAAACCGTAGAATTTGCCGCCACGGCAAAAGCCAAAACGCTGGCGGAAACGATGAAGAAAGAAGATATACAGCGCGTGATTTCGCTGGTGTCTTTGCCGGCGTGTGAAGCGGCTGCCTTGGCCGGCGTGCCGTATATTTATTGCGAGCCTGAAAACTTTAAAGAAGAAAAAGCCGTAAAAAACAAAAAAGCCTTGCTTAAAAAAGCCCAAAAGGTGGTGGTCATCGGCAAAGGGGAAAAACCGCTGGATAAAAAAGTCTATTCCTCCAATGCCGTGCGCACGCCCAACCCGGCCGTGTGGGTGGAACATTACAACTACAATAAGCCGGCCTGCTTTAAGAAAGAAAACAACATTGTGGCCGCCGGCAAACTGGCCAAAAGCGGCGGGTTTGACGTGCTTTTAAAAACCTGGGCCCGCTTGGCTCCGGCCCACACCACGTGGCACTTGACCATCGTGGGCGACGGTGCCAACAAAGCCGCCTTGAAGAAATTTATTGAGAAAAATAACCTTACCGCCAGCACCGAAATCGTGCCGGCCGACAGCGATCTTTACAGTCTGCTGCGCAATGCAGACATTTACGTCAGCCCCGCGCGCGAAGCCGAAGGGCTGGACGAACTTCTTGACGCCATGGCCAGCAAACTGCCCGTGGTAGCCACCGATGTGCCGGGTGCCGATGAACTGGTGGCCAATGCCTTAAGCGGCCTGCTGGTCAACAGCGGCGAAGAGGAACCCCTTACCGTGGCCCTTGATGACCTGATGGTCAACTGGGGCAAACGCGTGGGCATGGCTATAGAAGCCTCCCGCATGAAGGAACGCTTCCCCTTTGAAGTGTTTGCCGCTTTATTTGAGGACAAATAAACCGTTTCATGCCATTTAACGACGACAAGACGCGGCTTTCCCTTTCAGCCTGGCAGCAGCTGCCACAGATGTACGGGCGGGATTGCCGCGTCGTGCGTTGGGCCTTTGCCTACCGCCGTCTGCGCAACGAAATTTGGTGGCATTGGCGGCGGCGTCTGCTTTCTTTTTTAAAAAAGGGCCCGCCCAAAGATAACCGCCTGCATGTGTTTTGGCATTTGCGCGGCGGCCTGGGCGATTGCGCCGTGGCACGCCTGGCGGTATTGGCTTTGCGGCAACAACTGCCCCAAGCCGTGTTTTATTTTCATACGGATTCACCCCTTGCAGCCTCTGCCTTGTTTGGACCGGACGCACAAAATATTTTCCTGCCCCCCGGCTTGCCGCTTTGGCATAAGTATGACGTGGCGTTTGAAACCTGCCAATCTTTTAAAACGGTGCACGCAAACCGCAAACGCATTGCCGCGGTGGCGCCGCAATTTCTGCCGTTGCTGGATAAAATGACGGCGCGGCAAAAAGAATTTTCTTTTTTCCTTTCCGATAATTATTTGATGGAAGACCTGTTGGGCCGTTTTATGGTGCGCCAAGGGTTGCCGCGCGCGGGCATGCTTGCCTATTTAAGCGGGCTGGATTTTGACCCGCTGGCCACGCCTGCTTTGCCGGCCGCCTTGACGGACGCAAAGCGTTTGGAACGCTTTGGGTTAAACGGCAAAAAATACATTACGTTTCACGACGGGATAGACAGTACGTTTGCCTTGCACGGCAAGCGCCCGCTTAAATGTTGGGCGCCGGAAAAATGGCGTGCGCTGGCCGCTTTAATAAAGGCTAAATTTCCGGATATTCTTTTGGTGCAGCTGGGCGGTAAAAACAGCACCCCCTTTGCTTTTGCCGACGTCTGCCTTTTAGGCAAAACGGCGGTGGCGGATTTGCCCGCCCTCTTGCAGCATGCCTGCCTGCATATAGACGGCGAAAGCGGCCTGGTGCAGCTGACCCGCTTTTTAAACACGCGCTGCGTGGTGCTGTTCGGCCCGACGGACAAAAAGTTTTTCGGGCTTGAAAAAAACATCAATTTGAAAAAAGACGTTTGCGGCAGTTGTATGTGGCTGTTGGGCACGGCGTGGCATGTGCGCTGCGCGCTGGGCTATGCCAGTTGCCGCAATTTGGACGCTCTTGCCCCCGAAGAAGTATTCCAATCTGTAGAAGTTGCCTTGTCTGCGCGCTTAAAATAATTTGCTTACCATGCGCGAAATTTCGCTGGATTTAAGGAAGAGCTGCAAATCCCGGCTTTTGTAGGAAATAAGCAGCAGGGCTGCCACATACACAGACCCGCCAAAAAGAAGATTTAAGAAATAGTCGTCCTCTCCCATAAACACCCGAACGGCCGCCGCAGGCAGCAGGGCAATAATGTTGATGGCCAGCAGGCGCAGCAGCTCCCAAAACGCACGGAAGTAGTTTACAAACGGGAAATATTTGCGGAACATAAAAGCGTTTAAAATAAAGCTGAATACAAAGCCGCCCAGCACAATGTAGGGGTAGCCGTAAGGGCCCAAATGCGGCAGCAAAAACCACCCGGCCATTAAAGCCAGCGCAGACACCAGCATATAGGGGAAGGCCTCTTTTACTTTCAGCCAGGCCACCACGGTGTTGCCCTGCATGTTGGAAGGAACAATTAAAATAATGCTAAAGATCAGCGGACGCATAAAGCGCACCGTGTCTTGCGCCACTTGGGGCGTAAACTGCCCGCGCTCAAAGAAAAGCCCCACAATGTCGGCGGCAAAATAAGAGCTGAACACCGCCAGCGGCGTCAAAATAAAAAGCAGCAGGTGATTGGTGGACAAAAAGTTTTTGTTAAATACGTTCACCTGCCCGCGGGAGGCGTTTTCGGTCAGTTCTATTTTGGAAATATTGGTCACGCGGTTGGTGATGATTTCGGTGGGGGAGTCGGTTAACTGTTTGCAATAGTTCAGCGCGCTGATAATGCCGGCGCCCATGCCGCTAAGCAAATACATGGGGATTAAACTGTTAAAAATATCCAGCGCCGCCAGCGTCTGGCCGGTGAGCATGTTTTTGCGGGCCACGGGGCGTATGGCGCAGGGGCGGGGGGTAAAGCTCCAATGCAGTTTGGTTTTTAACAGCACCATCAGCACAAAAATTTGAATGATGTTGGCCGCCAAAAAGCCGTAAATCATGCTGATAATGCCTATCTGTTTGCCCAAGAAAAGCAAACAAATCAGCGGGCACAGTGCGTTTAAAACCCCCAGCCAGGCCATGGCAAAAAATTTGTGCATTTCCGCCACGGCGGTTAAATAGTACACCATTAAATTGGTGGCAAACAGAAAAAATGCCGCCCCCAGCAACACTTGCTGGTTTTTGAGCAGCGCCAAGTCAAAGCGAGATATCATGTCCACAATAGTGGCCGGAAAAGTAAGTCCCGCCAGGCACAGCACCAGCGCCAGCAGTAAATACACATAAAAGCCCAGCGTCAAAAAGCGGCGGCTGTGTGCGGGGTCTTCTTCGGCCAGGAACATGGCTTCGGGGATTAAAATGGTGTTGTTGAGGCGCTGCATAAACGTCACCCCAAAGCCGATTACCATGATGAGATAAAAATATACGTCGGTGTGCGCATTGGCGCCAAAATACAGCGCCACCAGTACGCTGTTTAAAAAAGAAATCAATTTCCACACGGCCGTGGCCCCCACGGCCAAGGCCGCGCCGGTTTTGTAAGAAGTGGTCTTAAAAAGAGAAAGCATATTTGATATTATAATAATTTAGGAGAGAATAAAAAGTGACTACACAATTTGAACCTGTTATCGGCCTGGAAATACATGTCCAACTGGCCAGCAAAACCAAGATGTTCTGCACCTGCCCCAACGGCATGGATGAAAGCGCGGGCCCCAATACCGAAATTTGCCCCCGCTGCAGCGGCCAGCCCGGCACGCTGCCGGTGATTAACGAAGGCGCCGTGCGCCTGGCCGTGCGCGCCGGTTTGGCACTGGGCTGCCAAATTAACGAAGTGTCTTCGTTTGAAAGAAAACACTATTTTTACCCGGATTTGCCCAAAGGCTATCAAATTACCCAAAACGCCCACCCCATCAACGGCCGCGGCGAAATAGAAATTACCTTTGGCCCCAAAGACCATTTGCAAAAATAGAAAATCGGCATTCATCATGCCCATCTGGAAGAAGACGCCGCCAAATCTTCGCACTATGCGGACTATTCGCTGGTGGACTTTAACCGCGCCGGCTGCCCGCTGCTGGAAATCGTGTCTTTGCCGGATTTGCGCTCTGCCGACGAAGCCTATGCCTATTTGACCGAAATTAAACGCCTGATGCAATGGGTGGACGCTTCCAACTGCGATATGGAAAAAGGCGAACTGCGCGTGGACGTAAACGTTTCCTTGCGCCCCGTGGGGACGGAAGCCTTTGGCACCCGCACGGAAATTAAAAATTTAAACTCCTTCAAAGCCGTCAAAGACGCCATTAATTATGAAATTGCGCGCCAGACCGAGGTGCTAAACAAAGGGGAAAAAGTCGTGCAGCAAACCTTGCTGTGGG
Organism: uncultured Elusimicrobiales bacterium; assembly: GCA_944322775.1. Lineage (GTDB taxonomy): Bacteria > Elusimicrobiota > Elusimicrobia > Elusimicrobiales > Elusimicrobiaceae > Avelusimicrobium. The sequence continues at coordinate 5,476 of CALUQA010000135.1, read as the reverse complement.
ATAAAGAGAAAAATTTTACCAAGCCCATGCGCTCCAAAGAAGACGCGTTGGATTACCGCTATTTCCCGGAGCCGGACTTGCCGCCCCTGGTGCTGCACCATGACCGCTTGGAAAAAATCAAAACGGAAATGCCCCAGCTGCCCGCGGCCAAAGAAGCCAAATTTGTGGCCCTGGGCCTTTCTGCCTATGACGCCGGCGTGCTGACGCTTACGCGCCACACCGCGGAATATTTTGAAGCGGTGCTGGCCTGCGGCGTGCCCGCCAAGGCGGCCGCCAACTGGATTACCACCGATTTAATGGGCTTATTGCATGCCGATAAAAAAGAAATAGAGCAAAGCCCCGTGTCCGCGGCCGATTTGGCCGAGTTGATTAAGCTGGTGGAAAGCGGCAAAATTTCCCGCAACCAAGCCAAAACGGTATTTGAACAAATGTATAAGACAGGCCAAAAAGCCGCCGCTTTGGTGGAAAAACTGGGCCTTTCCCAGGTTAGCGACGAAGGCCAGCTGGTCGCCTGGGCGCAAGAAGTGATTGCCGAGAACCCCAAAGCCGTGGCTGACTTTAAAAAAGGCAACCGCGCAGCCGTGGGTGCTTTGGTAGGCGGCGTGATGAAAAAGAGCAAAGGCAAAGCCAACCCGCGCCGCATGAACGAAATCCTGACGGAGCTGTTAAGCAAATAGGCTTATTTGTGTAAATAACGCGGGGCCGCTAGACCGGCCCTGCGTTTTGTTTGCCTAGTGCAAAAAAGCCTTGGCAAAAACACGCAGAATATCTTATAAATAAGAGAACACATAAATCAGGCCGTCCGCTGGCGCTTTTTAACGGCAAGAGCGGTTGACCGCAAAGGGAAAAGTCTGCTATCATTTATGTGTAGAAATAAATATACGTAACATGGAGACACATACATGAAGAACTTGTTGAAAGTAACGCTCGTGATCGCCTTGGCCGCCGGCTTGACCGCCTGCAAAAAGAACGTCAAAGACGATGCCAACGCCGACATGATGACCGGCACCACCACTGAAATGGTGTTGCAGGAAACCACGGTAGAAGAAGAGGAAGTTGTTCCTACTCAAGCTTCTTTGGGCGTGGTGCACTTTGCGTTGGACAAATATAATTTGTCCGCCGAAGCGCGCAAAATCGTGGAAGCCAACGCCAAAGCCATTAAAGCTCAGGCTGCCGGCGCTGATTACACCGTCGTGGTGGAAGGCAATTGCGACTCCAGAGGCACCATCGCCTACAACATTGCTTTGGGCGAAAAGAGAGCCAATGAAGTAAAAGCCTACTATGTGCGCCTGGGTATCCCGGCCGCCAACATCAGCACCGTGTCTTACGGCAAAGAAAAACCCATCTGCTATGAAAATACGCAGTCTTGCTGGGCTAAAAACCGCCGCGCCGACACGATCCTGACGGTCAAATAATTGTTTTAAGCAAGGAGGCCCGAACCGTATGAACACGAAACTTAAATTATTTTGTTTAGGCGGTTTGGGCCTTTTGTTGTCCGGCTGTCTGGCCAGCGAGCGCGATATGGGCACGCTGAAACTGCAGTTAAAAGAACTCAACGAAACCATCGCTCTTATGCAAACCAACCAGGCCGAACTGGCCAGCAAAATGGAAGAGCTGAACCAGAACCTGGCCGTTTCCAACGAAAACCTTTCGCAGTTAGACGCACAGATTTTTAATCTTTCCTCCAAATTGGACGATATCAATGCCGCCGTGCAAGGCACGCAAAGCGGCGAAGGGCAGAATACGGCCGTGATGTTGCCGTCCGATATTTTTAACGAAGCCAAAAACCATTTAAATAAACAAGCCTATGATTTGGCCGTGACGGGCTTTAAACTGTATATTGATAAATACCCCGACGGGGAAAATATCCAACAGGCTTATATTTATTTGGGCGATGCCTATGCCGCCCAAGGGCAGGCCCGCCCTGCGGCCATTGCCTATGCCACCGTTTTGCAGAAATTTCCTGAAAGCAAAATTATTCCCACCGCGCGTTTGAAATATGCCCGCAGCATTATTCCTTTGGGCAAGACGGAAGAAGCCAAACGCTATTTTAGTTCTATCGTGCAGGATTTCGGACGCTCTCCGGAAGCCGCGCTGGCCAAAGAAGAACTGGCCAAGTTGAAATAATATCATGAAAATAACGCGTAAATTGTTCCTGGCGGCCCTGCTTGCGGGGCTGTGCGGCAGCGGCTTATTTGCCGCGCCGAAAACCGACGTTTATATCGGCATTACCTCTGCCGGTGCCAAACGCCTGCCGGTGATTGCCATGCCCGCTTTTATCGCTAAAGAAGACATTGCCCCGGCCGCCCAACAAGTGCACGACACCTTGCGCGCCGACATTTTGTACGGAAGATATTTTGACGTGTCCGAAGACGGCCCCGCTTTTGAGCCTAAAAACCTGAAAGAAACGCTTTCGGGCTGGGCCAAACAACGCGCCGGCTATTTAATCGGCGGGAATATGACGTATGAAGAGCCCTACTATACCATAAAACTGTATGTCTATGACGTCATGACGCAGGCCCCCGTGTTTGCCAAAGCCTTTAAAGGCAATGAGGCCAGCCTGCGCCGCCTGGCCCATATTGCAGCTGACCAAATTATTCAAACGCTTACGGGACGGCGCGGTATTGCAGACACCAAAATCGCTTTTGCCAATAATGCCACCAAACATAAAGAAATTTATGTGGTGGACTATGATGGCATGAACCTTAAAAAACTGACCAATGACCGCAGCATTGCCCTGTTGCCGCGCTGGAGCAAAGACGGGCGTATTTACTATACCACCTACCGCTATAAAAACCCGGATATTTTTGCCATTGATTTAAAAGCCGGCAAAATTGCCCCGGTAATTATCCGCGGCGGGCTTTCGCTTATCGGCGGCGTATCGCCTGACGGCAAAGCCTTGGTGTTCACCAGTTCCAAAGGACCTAACCCCAGCATTTATATTTACAATTTGGAAACGGGCGAAAAGAAACAAATTACCAACCGCCAATCGGTGGACGGCTCGCCTTCTTACTCGCCGGACGGCAAATATATTACCTTTGTGTCCAACCGTGCCGGCAACCCGCAAATTTACGTAATGGAGCTGGCCACGGGCCAAACCCGCCCGCTGACCAAAACGTTTAACTGGTCCGACAGCCCGCAGTGGTCCCCCACCGGAGAATGGATTCTGTTTGCGGGGCGTGAGTCGCCGTATCACCCGTTTGATATTTTCCTGGTGGATTTGACGGGCACGCAGCTGCGCCGCTTGACCACTGACGCCGGCAGCAACGAAGACCCCACCTGGTCCCCCGACGGCCGCTTTATTGCTTTTACCAGCACGCGCGACGGCGGCAAACGCAAATTGTACGTGATGGACGCCGACGGCAGCGCGCCGCACCTGGTGGCGGATTTGCCCGGGGAAACGTTCACCCCGCACTGGTCGTTCTAAACAGATTGTTTTTTAAAAGCGCAAAGTCTTTTGGCTTTGCGCTTTTTTATTGGCTGGCATAACCTAAGCGGCCTTGGCAGGGGCAAAGCAGGCAAGAGGTTTTGCCTGCAGCAAGGAATGCCCAACGTGTTAGGAAAAGGACGGAAAAACAGGCCGCAAAAAACCCCGCACATGTGTGCGGGGTTTAGAAAGAAAAGCAGCTTAGTCGCAGGGTGTTACGGCAATGTCTGCGCATTCGTCTGCGTCCGTATTTAAACAGCAGACGTTTTTTTGTCCCGCCGGCAGCATAAGCACGTATTCCGTGGCGTTGCGGGAGTAGAAAGAAGCATACAAATTGCCCTCGTCATCAGACATTAAATCCATGTCTTCCATGCCGGGCAATTCTTCCCAATTTTCATTGTCGGCGCGTATAGCTTGCAGCTGCGCCGCGGCCGTGGCGGCTTGGTCTTTGGCCAGGCTTTTGTCTGCCCACATGCCAACACCGATTAAGGTGGTGTAGGCCCCAATCATCAGAATAACAATAAACGCCAGCCAGCCAAAATGCGTGGGCGTGGCGGGCAGCTCGTCGCCTTGCTGGAAGGAAGATTTTACCACATATGTGTCGGCAATCATATCGTGCAAGCCGCGTTTGCGGTTGGTAAAAGGCACCATAATAAAGCCGATATAAAAAATGGCATAAGAAAGCAGTTTGGCAAAATAGCGCCCCGTAGCACGGGCAAAACTAATGCGCTGGCCTTGCGCACCAACCACCTTCAGGCCCAACAGGCGTTTGCCCCACGTGGCCTGATGTTTGCCGCTTTCCAGCAAAGCAAAATACAGCCAAGTAAAAATGAGCCCCAGCACACACCATAATAAATATAAAACAATGATGAACAGTATGGGGGTGGCGGCCAGTTGGTCTTCCGGCAGGTCCATCATCTTTTTTATCTGCCAAATAAGGGGCACAAGGCAGATAACGGCGGGCGGAATGGAAGAAATAATAGAGTCAAGCAAAAACGCCCAAAAACGGCGCCAGAACCCGCCGTAAGGCGCGGGTGTGCAATTTGTTGCGGAAAGGGTATTTGCATTCTCTGTGGTCATATTATGTCCTTTTAAAGCAGGTTTAATGATTCTTAATCACCAAGGTGTTGGCAATCATGTCGTGCAGGGCGCGTTTGCGTTTGGTCCAGCCGGCCATCATAAAGCCAATGTACAAGATGAGGTAAGAGATAAACTTGGCAAAGGTGCGGCCGGAAGCGCGGGCAAAACTAATGCGCTGGCCGTTGCCGTCAGTAACGCGCAGGCCAAAAATCTGCTTGCCCAAGGTGGCTTGTTTGGCAGAGCTTTCAAACAAAGCAAAATACAGCCAGAAAAATACCACCCAAATAACTTGCAGAAGCAGACTGACACTCCAGAACAAAAACAGCGCGGCGGCCATTTCGCTGGAAACGATTTCGGTCTGGTCAAATTCTTCCAAATAAGGCAGCAAGTTGAACATGGCATATCCCAGTAAAGGAATGCTGATAAGCGTGGTGGGAATGGCAATGATGATATTGTCTATCACAAATGCCACGGCACGCACCCAAAACCCGCCGTAAGCGGTTTGGTCAGCCGAGACGGTGACTGTTTTTTGTTCTACGGGAGCAAAGTTTTCGCTCATTTTTTATTCTCCTTGGGTTTGCGATAGCAGCGGCGGCAGCGGGCCTGATAGGCGTCCGTGGTACCGACGACAATGCGTTTGGTGTCTTTGGTCATGCGTTGGGTAAAACTGGCCGGGTTGCCGCATTTGGTGCATACGGCCAGGTTTTTGGTGACGTATTCGGCTTTGGCCAGCAGCGCGGCGGTGACTTCAAAGGGTTCGGCACGGTAGTCCGTATCCAGCCCGGCCACGATGACGCGCTTGCCGCTGTTGGCCAGCTTTTCGCAGACGTCCACAATGCCTTTGTCGAAAAAGTTGACCTCATCAATGGCTACCACCTGTGTGTCTTTTTCAATAAGGGGCAGTATTTCGGCCGAAGTTTTTACGCAGGAGGCGTCCACTTTGTTTTGGTTGTGGCTGATAATGCTGCC
>CALUQA010000134.1 GCA_944322775.1 uncultured Elusimicrobiales bacterium | reverse complement strand
ATCACTCCATTGCCTGCGGCGAAATACCCGACGACAGCGGCACCATAGACGTGCCCATCGGGCGCGTGGCCGGCGGCAAAATAAAAGCTTCCGACGTCGGACGCGAAGCCGTGACCGACTATAAAGTACTTCAGCGCAAAAACGGGTTTACCTATGTGGAGCTTTACCCCCGCACCGGCCGCACCAATCAGCTGCGCGTGCATTTAAGCTGGCTGGGCTACCCCGTGCTGGGCGACTGGCTGTATAAAGGCGCTACGGCGGACCGCCTTATGCTGCATGCGCGGCGGCTGGAGTTTAAACACCCCTTCACCGGCCGCGCCATGAAGTTTGAAGCGCCCGTCCCGCCCGACTTTGAAGCCGCGTGGAAGCGCGTAACCGAAAAATAATTTGGCACAAAAAAACCGCCGTTTGCCCAAAGCAAACGGCGGCTTTTTTTCTTCAAATTACAGCGGTTTTTGATACAGCCGGTAACGTTTGGTCTGGTAGCAACCCGCTTCAGTCATACCGCGGATAATGCCCTCGTTATCTTCCAAAATCCAGGACAGTTCCGCCTGGTCCCAAATGGCCACGCCATATTCCACAATGTGCTTAATCAGCACCAGGTCTATGCCGCGCTTGCGGTAACCGGGCTCCACCCCCAGCATAATCAGGCGCGCATCGCGTATTTTGGGCCATGCAAGCAGGGCCTTAAGCGTGCGCCACGGGTTAAGCAAACTGCCGCGCAAAATTTTAAGCACGTGGTTCATGTTGGGAATGGCGATGTAAAACCCGGCCGGCACGCCGTCCACCTCGGCCACGCAGGTGCCTTCGGGGCGGACAATCCACTTCAGCTCCTGCACCATATCGTGCATTTCTTCTTCCGAAAGGGGCGTATGGCCCCAGTTTTCGGCCCAGGCTTCGTTATAAATTTTGCGGATAATTTTGGCTTCTTCTTTCAAATTTTTCAGGTTCAACCGCCGCAGCGTCAGCCCTTTGCCGCGGGCGGCGCGGGCCACGATTTTTTCAAACAGCGGCGAAAATTTGTCGTTGCGGGTGCGTTCAAAAGCCAGTAAATCTTTCACTTTGCCAAAGCCCGCCTTTTCTATCAGCGCGGCATAATAGGGGTAGTTATACGGCATCATGATAGAAGGCATGCTGTCAAAGCTGTCCACCAGCAGGCCATATACATGGTTGGAAGACGGGTTTGCCGGCCCGCGCACGGCCTGCACGCCTTGGGCGCGCAGCCATTTTTCCCCTTCGTCAAACAGAGCTTTAGACACTTGCTCATCATCAATACAATCAAAAAAGCCGAAGAACCCGATGTTTTCTTTGTGATATTCATTATAGGTATCGTTGACCAGCACGCACAGACGGCCGACGATTTTGCCTTCTTTATAGGCCAGCAGCAATTTGCGCCGGGCATGCTTCCAAAAGGCATTTTCCGGCCGCAGCAATTTAAGCGTGTCCGCTTTTAGTTCCCCCACCCAATAGGGGGCTTTTTTATACAAATCAAAAGGAAATTGCACAAAGGCTTTCAACTTATCTGCAGTAACATCTTGTATTTGTATTTTTTGTATATTTTTCATTTTTCATTTTTATATTGATTCAATAGATTAAGTACGAATATAATATCTACTCCCGCCCAACAACCGACAACCCAATTCCAAGGAAATGGTATCAATCCCAATACGCTTAATAAAATAATTAATAACAAAATAAAGCAAACATTTGTTGTCCCGCGTATAGAATGAGTAGCGTTAAACAATTCTACTAAAATAAAGACTAGTAACAAATTTGCAATTGTTATCAGAAAACCCATTTTAAGCCCCACAAAACAAAAAACCCCGCCTCTTGTGAGTGCGGGGTTTTAAAGCGTTTATTTAATTACGCCGACTTCGCGGCCCGCTTTGGCAAACGCATCAATGATTTTTTGTACGTGTTCATCGGTATGCGTGGCCATCAGCGTCAAGCGCATTAAAGCGCGGCCGGGGGGCACCGCCGGGCTGACCACCGGGTTAGAGAAGATGCCCAGTTCGTGCAAGGCGCGCCACATTTTAAAGCAGTTTTCGTTGCTGCCCACATGCACCGGGATAACCGGCGTGGTGCTGTGGCCCAGGTCGTAACCCAGTTCGCGCAGGCCTTTTTTGAGGTTGTCGGTCATGCGGAACAAATTGTCGCGGCGGGAGGTGTCGTTTTCAATCAGCTCCAAGGCTTTATTGATAGACGCCACGGAAGCCGGCGGCAACGCGGCAGAGAAAATCTGGCTGCGGGCATTGTGGCGGATATAGTGGATAATGTCTGCATCACCCACGACAAAGCCGCCCACGGTGGCAAACGTTTTGGAGCAGGTACCAACCACCAAATCCACTTCGCCGTTTTCCAAACCGAAATATTCGCAGGTGCCGCGGCCCGTTTTGCCGATGATGCCGGTGGCATGCGCGTCGTCTACGATAATGCGGGCACCGTATTTTCTGGCCGCTTTTACGATATCGGGCAGCGGGCAGATGTCGCCTTCCATGCTGAACACGCCGTCCACAATAATCAGTTTGCCCGCTTCCTCGGGCAGTTTAGAAAGCACGCGTTCCAAGTCGGCCGGGTCATTGTGTTTAAAGCGCACCATTTCCCCGTCGGAAAGTTTAACGCCGTCCAAAATGCTGGCGTGGTCCAATTTGTCCACAATGGCATAGTCGCCTTTTTTAATCAGGCAGGACACTACACCCAGGTTCATCTGGTAGCCGGTGGAAAAGAGTAGGCCGGCCTCTTTGCGTTTAAAGCGCGCCAGGCGCTGTTCCAACTGGTCGTGGAAAATCGTGTTGCCGTTTAAAAAGCGGGAACCGGCACAGCCCGTGCCGTATTTCAAGGCAGCTTCGGCGGCGGCTTTCTTCATTTCCGGATCGTCTGCCAAACCCAAATAGTTGTTGGAACCGGCCATAATGTATTTTTTGCCGCCCAACATCACTTCCGGCCCTTGGGCAGATTCAATCGGCTGGAAGTAGCCGTAAATCCCCAGTTTCATGGCCAGTTTGGCGTCTTTATAATTTCTGCATTTTTCAAAAATATCAGACATATTCTTTTCCTTTTGGTACCCGTTTACTTCTGTACTTTCTTAATAATATTGGTAGTGGAACGTCCTTTTAACAGGGCAAAACGCACTACTTTTTTTGCAAATTCTCTGCCTACGATTTCCGAAGGCTTATAGTCGCCGCCTTTTACCAGCACGTCGGGGCGGACCAGTTTAATCAGGTTATAAGGCGTATCTTCCCCAAAAATGCACACCGCGTCCACCGCCTGCAAAGCAGCCAGCACCAAGGCGCGGTCCGCCTGTTTGTTGACGGGGCGGGTGGGGCCTTTTAAGCGGCGCACGGAAGCGTCGCTGTTTACGCCCACCACCAGCACGTCCCCTTTGGAACGCGAAAACTCCAGCACGCTCACATGCCCCGCGTGCAGGATATCAAAACAACCGTTGGTGAAAACAATTTTTTTGCCCGCCTTGCGCTGTGTTTGCAGCCATTTGGCCAAGGCGGGACGGGTGAAAATCTTACTTTTTGCTTTCATTTTGCGCTTTTTCCGCTTCCAGCATACGTTCAATTAAGCCCGTATCCATGTTGCCGGCGGCAAAATCCGGATTATTCACAATCTTTTGGTGGAAGGGAATAGTGGTTTTGACGCCGCCCACTTTAAACTCGCCCAAGGCGCGGCGGCTGCGCTGAAGCAGTTTTTCCCGGTCGGGAGCGGTTAAAATCAGTTTGGCAATCAGGCTGTCGTAATAACTGGGAATGGTGTATCCCGTATACATATGGCTGTCCACACGCACGCCCAACCCGCCGGCGGGAATCCATTCTTCAATGGTGCCCGGGCAGGGGGTGAAGTTCTTTTCGCTGTCTTCGGCGTTAATGCGGTGTTCAATGGCGTGGCAGCGGATAACAGAGGCTTCTTTTTGGCCGATGCACAACGGCTCGCCCTGGGCAATGCGGATTTGCATTTTGACCAAGTCGTAGCCGCACACGGCTTCCGTTACCGGGTGTTCCACCTGCAAACGCGTGTTGACTTCCATAAAATAAAATTCTTTATTCTGCGCCATCAAAAATTCCACCGTGCCCACGCCGCGGTAATCGGCCGCTTTGACCAGTTTTACCGCCGCTTCCTGCAATTTTTGGCGGGTGACGGGGTCCACAAACGGGGACGGAGATTCTTCCACCAGCTTCTGGTGGCGGCGCTGCATGCTGCAGTCGCGTTCGGCGAATGCGATGGCGTTGCCGTAATTGTCGGCCGCCACCTGCACTTCAATATGACGCGGATTTAAAACGAGTTTTTCAAAATAAACGCGGTCGTCGCCAAAGTTGGCCTTGGCTTCGGCCTGGGCGGTTTTCATCATGCGTTCCAAATCTTTTTCTTCAAAGCAGGCACGCATGCCTTTTCCGCCGCCGCCCAAAGAGGCTTTAATCATGATAGGAAAGCCGATTTTGCGGGCGACTTCTTTAAAATCTTTCCCCACCACGCCGTCGGAACCCGGGGTAATGGGCACGCCGCCTTTGACGGCAATTTCACGCGCGGTGCTTTTTACGCCCAGCATGCTGATGGCATGGGCCGTAGGGCCGATAAAGGTAATGCCGGCCTTGGTGACGGCTTCGGCAAAGTCCGCATTTTCAGACAAAAAGCCATAGCCCGGGTGCACGGCATCGGCCCCGGTCATTTTGGCCGCGGTCACCACGGCGTCAATATTCAAATAACTCATCGGGGAAGGTGCCGCACCAATGCACACCGCTTCGTCTGCCATGCGCACATGCAAGCTGTTGCGGTCGGCCTCGGAATAGACGGCCACGGACTTAATGTTCATTTCTTTGAGCGTGCGAATGACGCGCAAAGCAATTTCGCCGCGGTTGGCGATGAGAACTTTTTTAAAGGGAGTCACTTTGATTTTTGCGTTCATGGACGGCCTCAGGGTTCAATAAAAAATAGCGGCTGGCCGTATTCCACGGGTTTGCCTTCTTCGGCAGAGATAATGCGCAGCGTGCCGGAAACCGGCGCCGTGACGGGGTGCTTTTTAGACACCGTTTCCACCAGGCCCAGGCTGTCGCCTTCTTTTACTTTTTGGCCTTCTTTAAGCGGCAGGTTTTTGCCTTTGGGCGCAAAATGATAAAACCCCAAAGACGGTGCCGTTACCGCCGTTAAATGACAGGAAAATTTGGCCGGTTCGGGCAAAGCTTCGCGGGTTTTGATTTCAATGCAATTGTGATCTTTTTCGTAGCAAAATTCGGCTAAATCTGTGGTTTTCATCCACTGGGTAATTTCAGTGATTAATTTGGTATCCATAATGCCTCGCTGCTGCGGGTTAAAATATTCTTTGATTATTTTAGCATTTTTTGCCCAATCCGCAAAAGCGGAAAGCACTGTGCGCCCATTGGGGGCCACGGCCCGCGGGCATACACACAACCCTTTTTCCCCCCTTGGCCCACCTTGGCAAAAAGTTATACTGTAAAGGCCATCTATTTTAATGCGGAGAAAAACATGCAAATAGTCAAACTCGTATTTTGGATTTTATTTTGCCAACTGCCCACTTTGGCCGGCGGCAACGCCGTCAGCACGGGCCTGCCGTGGTATCAGGGCTTGGTGCAGCCTTTGTTCACGCCGCCTAATTGGCTGTTTGGCGCGGCGTGGGGCGTGCTGTATGTGCTGATGGGCGTAAGCGCGTTTTTGCTTACGCGCCGCGGCCTGAACAGCGAAGTGCGCAAACCGCTGATCGTGTTTATTGTGCAGCTGGCCGTAAATGCGTTGTGGACGCCGGTGTTTTTCGGCCGGCAGGAAATCGGCCTGGCCCTGCTTATATTGACGGCCTTAGTGTTGCTTAACTTTTGGCTGCTTAAACTTTTGTGGAAGGCATGCCGCGGGGCTTTTTGGATATCGGTGCCATATGTGCTGTGGCTGTGTTTTGCCTGGTATTTAAACTGCGCCATATGGCTGCTTAATTAACTTAATTAAATGAAAGGGGCCGCTTTTCAGCGGCCCTTTTAAATGTTTATTTGCGGGAACGTTTGTATTTGTCCACCAGTTCCAACCCCAAGTGCAGCGCTTTATAAAAAGTACTGTCGAGCAAAGAAGACACATTATTAAGCAAATCAAACGTGCTTTGCGTTTTGGAAACATTTTCCGCCGTCAGCGTGGCCAAATATTCAAGCGACTCTGCCGTGCGCCGCACCTGCACCAGCGTCAGCACCGCATAAATAACCAACACCACAAAAGCCACAACGGCAATTAAAGTCATGATTTGATAAAAGTCCATAACACCCCTCCTGATATGTTTATTTAATCAGTTTAAAAGAAAACGGTCAAGAAAAAAGCCGCATTAGCTACTATATTTTAATGTAAAAAATAATAAAAATCCATAGTTTTTTCCCTTTGCGGCTTAATAGTAATAATTACTAATTAGCACCCATAATGCAAAAAATTTGCTATAATTTTTTTTGTAAAAAGAAAATGCTTTCTCCGACGAGAAAATTTATTTTTTGCGTTTTGCAAAACCGCTTTTCCAGACGAGATTTGCATTTTTCGTTTTTTTATGTAAAAATTTAAACTGTCGCGGGTTTATATCCGCGCGGTATCCAATCACACTCAGGACTTGTACCATGGAAAACGCAGAAGTTATCACCAATATCGTTAAAAGAGACGGAACCATTCAGCATTTTGATTCCAAAAAAATCACCAAGGCTATTTCCAAAGCCGCCAAAGTGACCGGCGAGTTTGACGAAGAAACAGCCAAAAAGCTGACGATCCGCGCCATTAACATCATTCAACAACTTTATTCCGACACTACCCCCAACGTGGAAAACGTGCAGGATATTGTGGAAGACGTACTGCTTACGTCCAATTTCCACAAAACGGCCAAAGCCTATATTTTGTACCGCGACCAGCATGCACGCATTCGCGAAATTTCTTCCAAATTTAACGTAGACCTGGTGGACCAGTACCTTAAACAATTGGACTGGCAGGTAAACGAAAACAGCAACATGGGCTACTCTTTGCAGGGCCTTAATAACTATATTTCTTCCGAAATCAGCAAAATTTATTGGCTGAACAAAATTTATCCGGAAAAAGTAAAACGCATGCATACCGAAGGGGACTTTCACCTGCATGACTTGGGCCTTTTGGGCGCTTACTGCGTGGGCTGGGATTTGCAGGACCTGCTGCTGAGCGGTTTTACCGGTGTGGTGGGCAAAGCCGAAAGTAAACCGGCCAAACACTTCCGCACGGCGCTGGGCCAGGTGGTAAACTTCTTCTATACGTTACAGGGCGAAAGCGCCGGTGCACAGGCTTTCAGCAATTTTGACACGTTGCTGGCGCCGTTTATCTATTACGATAAACTTTCTTATGATGAAGTGAAACAGGCCTTGCAGGAATTCTTGTTCAACGTCAACGTGCCTACCCGCGTGGGCTTCCAAACGCCGTTTACCAACCTGACGCTGGATTTAAACGTTCCTTCCTATTATAAAGACCAGCCGGTTATCATCGGCGGCAAACTGATGGATAAAACGTACAAAGAATTCCAGAACGAAATGGACCTTTTGAACCGCGCCTTCTGCGAAGTAATGCTGGCCGGTGACGCCAAAGGCCGCGTGTTTACGTTCCCTATTCCGACGTACAACATCACCAAAGATTTTGATTGGGACAACCCCAAACTGACCCCGCTGTGGGAAATGACGGCCAAGTACGGCATTCCGTATTTTGCCAACTTTATCAACTCCGACATGAACCCGGAAGACGCACGCTCTATGTGCTGCCGTCTGCGCATTGACAACCGCGAGCTGCGCAAACGCGGCGGCGGTTTGTTCGGCTCTGCCCCGCTGACGGGCTCTATCGGCGTGGTGACCATTAACCTGCCGCGCCTGGGTTATCTGTCCAAAGACGAAGACGAATTTTTCAAAAACCTGCTTGACCGCATGGTGACGGCCAAAGAAAGCTTGGAAATCAAACGCAAAGTGATTGAACGCTTTACGTCCGCCAACCTCTACCCGTACATGAGCTTCTATCTGCGCACGGTCAAACAGCGCTTTAACGAATACTGGAAAAACCACTTTTCCACCATCGGCTTGGTGGGCTTGAACGAAGCCTCCCTCAACCTGATTGGCGAAGACATCGGCACCGAAAAAGGCCGCGCCTTTGCCGAAAAAGTGCTTACGTTTATGCGCGAAACCTTGGTGAAATTCCAGGAAGAAACCGGCAATAACTATAACCTGGAAGCCACCCCGGCCGAAGGCACCTCTTACCGCTTGGCTAAACTGGATAAAGAACGCTACCCCGATATTATCTGCGCCAACGAAGAACTCTATAAACAAGGCCACCAGCCTTTTTATACAAACTCTTCCCAGCTGCCCGTCAACTATACAGATGACGTGTTTGAAATGCTGGACTTGCAGAGCAATATCCAATCCAAATACACCGGCGGCACCGTACAGCATATCTTTACGGGCGAACGCATTAAAGACTTGGAAGCGATGAAGAAATTTATCCGCACCGTGTGCGAAAAATACACGCTGCCTTATTTCTCCATCACGCCGACGTTCAGCGTATGCCCCAAATGCGGCTACATTGCAGGCGAACATTTTGAATGTCCCAAATGCAAAGCCGAGCGTATGCAAGAACTGGAACGCCAGGTGAGACTGCTGGAAGAACAACTCTACAGCAAATAATTTGTGCAAGATATACCTTTTTAGGGTTACAAGCTAACCCTAAAAAGCAGTTCGGCCCTGCCGCGAAAGATGTACAATAAAGTAACGGCAGATGCCGTGCAGGACAAGAAGTAACATGGAGTAAAATTATGACCGCTGAAGAAAAGAAAATTGTTGAAAACAAAATCTCGGAACTGAAAAAAGAAATGCAGGATGTGCACGGTTCCAAATGTGAAGTTTACAGCCGCGTAGTGGGTTATTTGCGCCCGGTGCAAAACTGGAACAAAGGCAAAAAAGAAGAGTTTGCCATGCGCAAAAACATGCGTATCGGTTGCGGCTGCGACTGCAACTGCGGCAAATAATTTCCTTTATCTGCAACGGGTTTTCGGATGAAAATAGGCGGACTTTTAAAGTTTACATTGATTGACTTCCCGGGCCGGCCGGCGGCCATGATATTCACCCAAGGGTGCAATTTTCGTTGCCGTTACTGCCACAACCCGGAGCTGGTATATCCGCATATGTTCACCGAGCCCGTTGCCGAAGAGGAAATAGATGCCTTTTTAAAGCGCCGCCAAGGCACCCTGGAAGGGATTGTGGTGTCGGGCGGGGAACCTACCATCTTTGATGATCTTCCGCAATTTTTAGCCAAAATAAAGTCCTACGGCTATGCCATAAAGCTGGACACCAACGGCACCCGGCCGGACATGATTAAAGAACTGCTGGACAAAAAACTGGTGGACTTTATTGCCATGGACCTCAAAGCTCCGCTGGAAAAATACGCCCTAATTACGGGCGTGCCGGCAAACCCGACGGTTTTGCAAAAATCCATGGATTTAATCCGTCAAGCCGGCATTGGCTATGAGTTCCGCACCACCTATGACAAAGAAGTGCTGACCGATGCCGACATAGAAGCCATTTCCAAACTGGTAGGCGGCAAACACTACCGCGTGCAGGAATGCCTGCCCGTAGCCAAAGAAAAAGCCGCCTTAAAAGTGCTTCACGACGATTTATAAAATCTATTCCGTACAAAAACCCCGGGCATAAAACCCGGGGTTTTTTATGGTTAAAACGGCATATGTATGCATGGTTTCATGCGGCAAAAGGCGCTTATGCTTATAGCAGGCTGCGCGGGCGGCCCAGTGATGTGTTTTTATTGTCATTTTCCAGCAGAGCTGTAAGTAAATATAGACATAAAAAATCCGCGGCTTAAAAACCGCGGATTTTTGAAAAATTGCTTATTAGCGGGCCAATCTGTCCAAATCGGCCGCAAACTCCATCAAATCATTCTGTACCGGGCCGTACAATTCGCAAGCGTGGTTGATGATGAAGGTTTTCGGATACACTACTTGTCCCCAACCGCTCTGCACCGGTTTAACAAATTCAGCAGCCATGGCTCTGGCAGCGGCGGGATCGTCTTTGTGGGCATTGAAAGCGTCCATGGCCGTCATCATGCTCTGCAGCACCCAGTTGGAATTCATGGCAGGGGCATCACCCACATAAGCGCGGAAGCCTTTTACGCCATAGACAAAATCTTGCGGAAGACCCGGGGTCAGGGGCGTGTCTGCCGTCACCGCACCTTTTTTGACGGGAGCAGCTTTCAAATCAGCTTCCAGCATGTTGCTCCAGTTGTCCCACAAGGCCGCTTCCCGCTGGCTGTAAGAGCCCAGCACGCAGGATTCCATGCGTACATAATCTGCAATGCGAATAGTGTGGGCACCATTGTCGATGGTAATGGGCTCATTGACTTTATGGGCCATTTCACGGGCAGCGTCCAAAGACAGGGTGCGAAGGGCAATGTAATCTTTGCGCACATCGTCCATAGATTGGAACAGATAGCTATAGTCGGAATAGTGTTGTCTATAAGCGAAATCGGCAAAGCTCTTGAGGCTGGAAAGCAAGCTTGCCTTGGCTTGGGCAATTTTGTTTTCGTGGGAAGCCGTGGCTTTGACGGCGGCCTGTTCCACCGCTTTATCCAAAGCGGCAGCCGGGTTCGGCGCGGCAAAAACGCACGGGGCAAAAACGGCTACAACCAATACAGCCAAAAGTTTTTTCATAAAAGCTCCTTAAAAAGTTAATTTCTATACTCTTAGTTTAAAAAAAACATACTTTTGCAACAAGGGTCTTAGGGCCTATTTACCCAGGACCAAAGGGCCTATCTTACAGGCAGAAACGTCCTTTTTCATAGATAAGCACCTTCTTACCGCCCTTTAAAAAGGCATGCACGGTTTTCTCTTCCGTATTAATCAAATCCCAATGCAGGGAAGAGTCGTTAAAGCCCAGTTTTTCCTTTAATTTTTTATCCAGTTTGCTCACATCACCCGCAAACGTATCGGCATAACTGGACCCCACCGCCACATGGCAGTTGCCGTGCTTGCCGCCAAAATTTTCATCAAACAGAATATCGGCCATAAATTTGTCTATCTTGGAAAAACGACGGTCCGTCAACGAAAACTCCCCTATTTGGCTGGCGCCGCGGTCCATGGAAAGCATTTTGCGCAGGAAGTTTTCCCCCTGTTCGGCATTGGCTTTTACCACACGGCCGTTTTTAAACTCCAGACGCACGCCTTTAACATAGTTTCCGTTGCGGTAAGAGGACAAATCGGCATAATACACGCCTTTGGTGCCGCGCCAATCGGGCGAGGTAAAAATTTCAAACGACGGAATATTGTTCCCCCCGCCGGAAATAAACTGACGCTTTTCACCCAAAAGCACTTCAAAATCCATATGTTCCGTTTCCACCTGCAGGCGCTCTATGTTAAGCCCGTTCAGCCACTTACCAATGTGGGCAATTTGCTGCATCACTTCTTTCCATTTTTTCACCGGGTCTTTATCGTTTAAAAAGCAGGCCTTTGCCACCTGTGCGGCATATTCCTTTAAAGAAAGGCCGGCGTTTTCCGCCAGTTCCTGCGTGGGAAAGTTGCACAGCGTCCAGGCAAAAAGGCCGTCCTGTTCCGTGCGGTCCAAAATTTCGCGCAGCGGTTTGCGTGCCACGGCGGCGCGGCCGATGCGGGCCGGGTCTACCGTTTTTAACGCGGTTAAGTCTTGCGGGGCCCGCAGGGAAATAAGCCCGTTTAAGCTTGCCTGAAATTCTTTTTCTCCGGCCGTCATGTGGGCCAGCTGTTTTTCGTCCGCCAGCGTATAAAAAGCCCGCGTAAAATCTTCCGCCGAGTTTGCCCTGGCAACCGGGTGATATTTTTTGCTGAGCAGCCGCTCATAAACGGCCAAAGCCAAAGGCTGGGCGGGCAAATCGTAACGGACCAGCACCGTGTCATATTTTTTAAATTTGCCGCCGCGGCGGGCATTTTCCAAGGCCCACACCATCACATCGGCATAGCGGGATAACTGCGTTTTGGTAAAAATCATAAAAATTTCCCCCTTTCTCTCGTATAATGTTATAATACAAAATATAAATTTAAGGTGTAAGAATATGAAAAAACTCTTACTTTTGTTCGCCTTTTTATTGGCTCTTACGCCCGCCTGGAGCGGTGTTTTCCCCAAGCCCGAAATGGACTTTGATTTTGTCTATCAAACCGAGCAAACCCCAGTTATCTTGCCCGACACTAGCGAGCAAATCCAATGTGAAGATAACCAATGCATACAAAGTAAACCCCTGGGCATTTACGGCATTCAAAAACTCTATTGTCAGGCAGACGGCTGTTTTTCCATTGCCTACAAATATTCCCCTTATCAAAAGTTGATTATTGATTTTTCCGACGGCGTAAAAAGAGAAAGCAATGTTTTCCCGGCCCCCGACCGCCTGCGCGACTCTTTTACCGTAGTCGTGCGCGACCATGACCTGCATGTGGAACGTGCCGCCCAACAAGAGGCTTACAACCCCCTGTTGCGCATTGACGCGTGGCTTTCGCTTTTAATTATTTTGATTACCGAAGTGCTGGCCGCCTTTGCGTATTTAACCTATACGGAAAAGAGCTACCGCGTCATTTATTCCGTCGTCATTGCCAATTTAATCACCATGCCGCTTGCCTGGCAGGTGTTGGGCAACGTGGTGACGGAAACGGCCCTGATGTGGTTCTTTTGCGTGATTGTGGAAGCGTTGTTCTTCTGGCTTTGCAACCGCAAGCAGCTTTCCCTGCGCAACGCAGCCGCTTTAAGCGTGGCCGTCAACGTGACCAGCTATTCCATTGGCACGATGATTTCCTTCTTAATAGCGCCCTATCTGTTTTAACTTGTATAAGCCACAAAAAACCCGCCCCTTATGGAGCGGGTTTTTTGTTTTGGCCCAATTTAAAAGATAAGCAAAGAAAGCGCCATCACCATCATGCCGCCAATGACGCCCCAAATGACGCCGTGCCCGTCCCCATATTCGTGCGCGGTGGGCAAAAGTTCGTCCAAAGAAATATACACCATAATGCCCGCCACCAGGGCAAACATCACCCCAAAGGCGGCCTCGCTTAATATAGAACGGAAAATGGCATAACCAAGCACGGCACCCACCGGTTCGGCCATGCCAGAAAATGTGCTGTACCAGAAAGCCTTGGCCTTGCTGCCGCTGGCATGATACACCGGCAGTGCCACGGCAATGCCTTCGGGAATATTATGAATGGCCACCGCCACGGCAATGGACACGCCCAGCGTGACGTTTTCCATAGACGCCATAAACGTGGCCAGCCCTTCCGGAAAGTTGTGTATGGCCAAAGCCAGCGCCGTAAAAAGCCCCAGGTGTTTTAATTTATTTTTTTGCTCCAACGCGTCGGAATGCACGTGGTGGGAAGGCATAAACCGGTCTATCACCCACGCCAGCACCACCCCCAAAAAGAACATGCCCGTGGCCAGCCAGGCACCGCCGTCTATGCCGTAAATTTGGCTCAAAGCGTTTTTGGCCTCGGGCATCATTTCCATAAAAGACACATACAGCATTACCCCGGCCGAAAAGCCAAGCCCCAAAGCCAGCGCGGCAAAATTGTCTTTTTTTACCACGAAGGACAGCAAGCCCCCCACACAGGTGGCGGCCCCTGCCAAAAAACTTAAAAGTAAAGCGGTATAAACACTGGTTTCCATAATGTATATGATAGCAAACCCTTTTTGTTAAAAACAGATGACGGCAGCAATTTTTGCATTAAAATCAAAATAGTATAATAAAGTATGCTTTTCTCTATGCCGCCGGGCCAATCCATAGAAATAACCGATGAATTTAAAGACGCGCTGCGCTTGCTGGACGCACCG